>CAVJMM010000020.1:0-36136 GCA_963650865.1 Eubacterium sp. AM49-13BH
AAGAGCGGAAAACGCATCCATCTTCCATACGTTCTCCGCTCTTTTTATAAAAGTAGGCTTATAAATTCCGATTGATCCCGTATAAGCATCCTCTGCAGTGTTCTTGAAATTCTGCTTCTCCATGCCAACAATGATGTACTTTTTGTCATATTCCTTCAAAATTTTTACAGCCCAGTTCTTGAACGTCTTGAAACCTTCTGCATCATTTGTGAAGTGAAATGCTTTTTTAGAAAGCTCTTTTTTTCTGTAATCAAATGCTCGTGCATATTCGTCCTTTGACCCAATATCTACACCAATTACTAAAGTTTTCTCATTTATTAGTTCATTCTTTTCATTTTGTTTGTTACAATTCTTCATGCGTACCTCCGTTGGATTGACTAAGCTAACCGCTTAGAATCAGCAAATTCAATTCTACAACATGGTGCGCTTTTTTTATTCCTCCTTCTTCCTGCTACTTTTACATCTTACAGGAAGCTCTGCTACTACAACGCTGATAGTTATTAGACTTCATTGCCTTTTGCCAACTGATCTCTCGTAGCCTAGCCTTATATGTGATTTCTGTCCGTCGAACCGGAGATTTGTTTACAGTTGCCTTCAGATTCCACCTCACGATGGACACCCTTACTGTTCAGCTATACACTTCCCACTATCTGGGCGTGTTCAGGACTTTCACCTGTTAGAGTATGCCCATGGCATGCAAACAAAAAGATGGGCAACTTCGCTCATCTTTTAAAATCCACCAATTGGAATCGATGCATCCATTTGTGTTACAACTGCTTTATATTGTTCATAGACACTTTGATAATTTGATAAATGATCTTCATCTATTTGTGTAAAAGGAATCACATCAAAGTTATAACAATTTGCATCAAAGTAACAATACATCAAATCTGTTTTTAAATCATCCAATCGAATATCGACTGTTCCATCCGCATAAGTTGTTTTATAGATTGTTAATCCAGCCATCATTTCAATTCTACTTAAATCATATTGTGCAGCAACAATATTCCCCATCGCATAAAAACAAATCGTTTTATGATCATTTAACCACTGTACTGGTTCAATACAATGTGGATGGTTTCCAATAATGATATCTGCCCCTGCATCTGCAATTTGTTGGGCAAGACTTGTTTGTTCATCATTTGGTGTTGTTTGATATTCATCACCCCAATGAATCGCAACAATAACAGCATCAGCCATTGTCTTCGCTCTAGCAATCTTATCTAACAATTCTTGTTCATGTCCTGCATAACAAGTCACATAGTATGACTCTTCCGGTTGTAAACCATTCATATCATGACAATAAGATATGAATGCATATTTGATCCCATTCATTTCACCAACAGGAATCGCATCATAATCCTCTTGTGACAAATATGTCCCATTCATCATAACGCCTTCTTTTTGATTCCAATAATTCACCGAATTTGTTAAACCATAGGTTCCCATATCCAAACAATGATTATTCGCAGTTGAAACCAAATTAAATCCTAAATTCGTCATATAATCACCCCAAGATTGTGGTCCATTAAATGTAGGATAACCATGAATTCCTAGATCATCTCCACCTAATATCGTTTCTTGGTTATAGTAACGAATATCATAATTCTGTGCAATCGCACCAATACGATCTAATAACGTAAAATTATAAGTTCCATCTCCTACAGCTGCATCTCTTTCAATCGTTGTATGTAATAAAGCATCTCCTACCATAAACATAGAAGCACTTGTTGTAATAGGCTCTGACGTTGGTGTTGGTGTACTAACAACTTCTTCTTTTTGTTCAGGTTCATCATGATTTGTTCCATGGAACAAATAATTCAAACCAAAAGCTGTACCTAATGTCGCAACAATCAATAACGCAAGTAACAGCGTAAGTTTTAGGGCCACTCCCTTTTTTAATTTTCTTTTTGCCATAATCATTCCCCTTAAGTACTTCTATTGTACTTTAACATATAAAAGTTTTTCAATTTCTTCTTTGACTGTACGAAAACGATATACAACAACATAATTTCCTCTTTGATTCGTATCAATCGAAGAAGGAAGTATTAGTTCTCCCTTCAAGGAAGAAAATGATTTTACATAAGACATTGGATCAAAAGATTGGCCACATTGTAAAACAACCGTATCACTCACTAATTCTAAATATGGTTTCTGTTCTTCCATTGGAAACAAAGATAGAAACAACAAGAAAGAAACAAATAAAAATACTGGAACATATCTTCCATAATTCATTTTTACTTTTTGTCCTGTCTCTAATTGATTTCTAATTTGCGCCATTCTTTCAAAAGAGATTTCAGAATTTATATATTTCCGAATTTTCTTTTCATCAATTCCATGTTCAAAACACAATCGTATTTCTCTCATTTGAAGATAGTTATATTCTCTCGAAGCATACATATTAATTTCTTTTTCTTTTAATCCATGTTTTCTTCCTATCTCTATTTCTTTTTTCTGCAAGTATGTTAATTCCGTTTCAAAACAAGCCATCATCATTTTTATCATAAAATAGTCCTCATTACTATATTCACAAATTTTCATCAAAATCCTAAAATATTGAGGGAGAAATTTTATGTTGAATGAAATGAGTTTCTTAAAAAATATGGAATATATCCGTGTTGGTGGCTCAAAAGAAGAAGAAAAAGCCGCAAAATATATTCAAAAACAATTAGAAAAATTAGGTTTAAAATCAAAAATCGAAGAATTTTCAGTCCATGATTCTGAAATCACAAAGGCCACTTTAGAAGTAACTTCACCTTACAAAGAATCTATACCTTGTACTGGATACATGAATTCTGTCTCAACTAATTTAGAAAAAGAACTTTATTATCTCAGAAACAAAAATGATGAAAGAGAACTCAAAAATATTAAAGATAAGATTGTTCTTTTAGATTCTGGTATGCCATATTGGACATACAAAGATTTATTAGAGAATGGTGCTGCAGGATTTATCACAACAAATGGTACATTACATGATGACGATACAGATATTGATCAAAAAGAGATTCGAGAACCTCTTGAAAAACTCGGAAGACTACCGGGTGTCAATATTCATATCAAAGATGCTTATCAAATGATTACAAACAATACTCAAAAAGTAAAAATCATACTAAAAGAAAAAGATATCAAAGATCATAAATCAAGAAATGTTGTTTGTAAGATCAAAGGAAAAGATGATCAAATCATTGTTTTCTCTGCGCATTATGATTCTGTTCCTCTATCAAAAGGAATTTATGATAACGCATCTGGTGCACTCACAATATTAAAGATTGCGGAAGCATTTTCTAAACAAACACCACAACATACATTACTCTTTGTTTGGTGTGGAAGTGAAGAAAGAGGATTATTAGGCTCACAAGCTTTCTGTAAGAAACATAAAAAAGAACTTGATCACTATCGTTTAAACATCAATATTGATATGATTGGTTCGCATTTAGGAGAGTTCGATACACGTGTTTCTGCAGAAGATAAATTAGCACATTACATTGATTATTTCTCTAGTGAAGTTGGTTTCGCCAATAAAGTTACAATTGGCGCATATCCAAGTGATTCTACCTCTTTCGCAAGTAGTGGAATCCCTGCATTATCATTCGCCAGAAATACAATGTTAGAACCTATCCATTGTAGATACGATGATATAACAACTATCAGTGAAAAGAACTTAAAAGAAGATATTCAATTTATCATCCAATTCTCACAAAGAATGTCGAATAGTTGTATCATCCCTGTCAAAAAAGAAATTCCTGAAGAAATACAAAAGAAACTTGATGAATACAATTACAAGAAAAGACCAGAATAACGATTCAAAGGAATCGTTATTTTTTTCGCGAAAAAATCTAATCCCGTGATGAAAGGAGTCACATATGACAAAAAGCATCACGAAGGACTTGACCGTTCCCTACAGGAACGGTTTTACAATGCAAGCAGAAGATCTTACAAGTATGAAATCACTGAAAGAAGTCTGCACAGAATTTGGTATTACAAGAAAAACACTTTTCTATTATGACAAGATTGGTTTGTTAAAACCATCTCAAAGAGTCGGTTCTCAAAATACCAAATATTATTCAGAAAAGAAATGCAAGCAATTGAAAGAAATCATTGCATACAAAGAAGCTGGCGTTCCTCTTAAAACAATTCAAACACTATTAAAAGAAACACCAGATGAGAAAATTCATTTTCTAGAAGAAAACATCAAAACACTACAAGCAACGATTCTTTCAGAACAAACTAAGATCACAAAAACAAAAGAGCTCATACAAAAGCTCAAGGAGAAACAGAAATGAAAACATTCTTACACGCAAACAAAAAAATCTTAACAATCATTGGAGGCGTCATTATCGCAGTTGCGTTCTTATGGATTGGACTCAAAGTAGGAAATAACGGTCCAACAACCGATGGGCAAACAACAAAACTTCGTTTTGAAAATATCGGTGAACTCGCCACGCAAAGTGCATATACAACAGAAGTAGAAGTCACAGATGATGATAAGAAAATCTTTGGTGTCAGTGTTCCTTTTACCGAAGCAAAACAAATCTATTCCTATAACGTCAATATCAAAGCAGGATATGATTTCACAAAGATTACATATGATATTAATGATGAAACAAAACAAATCACAGTCACTTTACCAGAAGTACAAACTTTAAGTACAGAATTAGATACAGATTCTTTCAAGGTATACCACGAACAAACATCTGCATTCACACATATTGATCTAGAAACACAAAATAAAGCAATCAATGAAATGTGTGAGCGTGCAGAACAAAGTGCCATTGAAAATGGATTATATGAAAATGCACAAAAGAATGCAGAACTTGTGCTCAAAGGATTCTTCTCTTCAGCATATGATCTAGATGAATACACATTAACATTCAAAGAAAACTAATGCATCAAAAAAGGTAGTCACGCTACCTTTTTGTTTCCCCTAAAGAATTTCCTTTCTTTCCACATCACACGAACATCATTTGCTTGGAAGATGATACAAGCTATGATTGCACTCATTCCCATTGCACTTGATGTATTCTTTTCGATGTCTCCAACTTTGATCGAATGTTGACAATAAACCAACATAAAGATACAAAAACATAGAAATACTATTTTTAATGCAACACATAAAACATAACTTATCTTCGCCTTGTTCATGTTCATCCCATTCCTTTATATAACTTTATTATAACCGGTTATATAAAGGTTATCAATAGTCTTTTTTCAAACAATGCATTCTTTTTTTTATTTGTTATAATAATGTTCGTTTAAATAGGAGACTCGTATGATTATAGATTCCATTGATAAAGATTTGCTTGCGTTATCGAAACAAGCAGAAGATGAATTAAAAGAAGTATATGAAAGAATTGATGATATTTGTTTATATAATTCTAATCGAATATTATCTGCATTCATTGAAAATAACGTATCTTATTCTGATTTTGCGGAAATGAATGGATATGGTGATTATGATGAAGGAAGAAATAAACTAGAGAAGATTTTTGCGAGTGTATTAGGTTGCGAAGATGCACTCGTACGTCCACAAATCATGAGTGGAACAAATGCTTTATTTTTAACTTTCTCTGCATTATTAAAACACGGAGATACCATGATTTCTTTAACAGGAACACCTTATGATTCTTTACAGGAAATGATTGGTTTATGTGGTGATTCCTCACAATCTTTAAAAGCACATGGCGTAAAATACGAACAAATTGATTTGATTGATAATGAATTTGATGAAGAAAAAATTGTTTCAAGATTAAAAGAAAACAATGTTAAATTAGTTGAAATTCAAAGATCAAGAGGTTATTCCTCTAGAAAATCTTTAACAATCAAAAAAATCGAAAAGATCATTTCCGCAATTCGTTCTGTTAATAAAGATGTCATTATCATGATTGATAACTGTTATGGAGAACTTGTAGAAAAACAAGAACCAGGACACGTAGGAGCGGATGTAATCGTTGGTTCCCTTATGAAAAACTTAGGCGGAGGAATTGCATCTACTGGTGGATATGTTGCAGGAAAGAAAGAATTGATTGAAATGGTTGCGGATCGTTTAACTGCTCCTGGAATTGGTAAAAATCAAGGTGCAAACTTCAATATGAATAATGCATTCTTTAAAGGTATTTTCATGGCACCAAACGCTGTAAAGTGTGCTTTAAAAACTGCAGTATTTTCTAGTTGGATGTTAGAAAAACTTGGTTATAACAATGTCTCACCAAAATGGAATGAACAACGTACTGATATTATCCAAACCGTTGAATTAGGTTCCAAAGAAAAGCTTGTACAATTCGCACAAGGCATTCAAGAATCTTCACCAATTGATTCCTTTGTACGTGTCATGCCTGCACCTATGCCTGGATATCCATTTGATGAAGTCATGGCATGTGGTAGTTTTACAGAAGGAAGTACGATTGAATTAAGTGCTGATGCCCCTGTCATTCCTCCATATACCCTTTATATGCAAGGTGGATTATCTACAGAATATGGAAAATTATCCATCTTACTCGCACTCACAAAAGCAAAGGAAGTTGACTAACAACTTCCTTTTTGTCCACCATCAATACGGATGATTGTATTATTAATATAATTTGCTTCATCACTAATCAAAAACTTCACTAAATGTGCTACTTCTTCTGGTTGACCATATCTTTCAACCAGTATTTTTTTACATTCTTCTTCTAAGAATGCTTCATCATATCCATCTAGTTCACTTTTGGTTCCAATAAATCCAGGTGCAATCGCATTTACATGAACATATGGTGCATATTGCATCGCTAGATCATGTGTTAATGCATTCAATGCAGCTTTACTCACATCATAATCAATGCTCATGGGATAATACGTATTCATTCCATTGGTAGAAGAAATATTAATAATTCTTCCATATTCCTGTTCTAACATATGCTTATAAACTCTTTTTGAACATTGATACGCACCTATCACATTCACGTCTAATGTTTTTCTAAATTCTTCACTTGTTTTCAAATGGAATAAATTCGAAAGATCAATTGCAGCATTATTCACTAAGATATCTACACCACCTAGTTCCATTTCAATTTCAGTGATCATTTCATCCACCGCTTTTTCATCAGAAACATCTGCTTGTATCACCAAACAATGCACATCATAATTCTTTAGAATCTCTTTTTGTAATTCGAATGCTTCTTTTTTTGAATGATGATAATTGATCACAACATCATAATTATTTTTTGCCAGTTCTAATATAATTGCTTTTCCAATCCCTCTACTAGAACCAGTCACCAATACAACTTTTCTTTTCATAACTATCAAAAAAGAGCTTAGAAATTAAGCTCTTGAAGAATACTTTCCATCTGCAGTAGAAACAAGTACCTTTTCTCCTTCTTCAATAAATTGAGGAACTCTGAGAGATAGTCCTGTATCTGTAACAGCGTCCTTTGTTTGAGAGGATGGAGCACCTTTGATTGCTGGTGTTGTTTCCGCAATTGTTAATTCTACTTTATCAGGAACACCGATCGCTAAAACTTGTCCTTCAAAAATTTGTAGAATTACATCCATACCTTCAATTAAGAAATATTTATTCATTCCAACTTGTGCTTCACTTAATTCATGTGTTTCGTATGTTTCCATATCCATAAAATAATAAATATCACCCGCAGAATAAGAATATTGCGCAGACTTCTTTTCAATCATTGCAGCTTCAAACTTTGTAGATGCATTAAAGTTTCTTTCTTGTGTAGAGCCAGTTTTTAAGTTCTTC
Organism: Eubacterium sp. AM49-13BH; assembly: GCA_963650865.1. Classification (GTDB taxonomy): domain Bacteria; phylum Bacillota_I; class Bacilli_A; order Erysipelotrichales; family Erysipelotrichaceae; genus Bulleidia. Next base: position 7,730 of record CAVJMM010000020.1, read on the forward strand.
ATCTTTGTCTTTAAGATAGCAGCACCCTTACCTGGTTTTACGTGCATAAAATCAATTACTTGCCATGGATCTCCATCAACCATGACTGTTAAACCTGTTTTAAAATCTCCAGCCTCAATTGCCATATTTATACCACCTTTTTTCTTTTATTTGCGCTAGTATTTTATCAATTAACATTGTTTTGCGCAATATCTGAGGAAATATTATTCACCAATTCCTCTTTTTTCTCACCAAAAAGAATACAAAATAACAACAAAACACAAGAAACAAGAATCCAACCATACCCTAACGAATAAAGAGGCAATCTTTCATTTAACAATTTTGAAAGAACAGGAATTTGAAATCCAACTTGTTCTAGTGCATAGATTACACTTACAATACTCGTTCCTGCAATCACAACTGGATAAACATAATGATATTTTTGCCAATAAGAATGTGTTACACCTAAAAGAATCAATACAATACTAATTGGATAGATTGCGTTTAGAATTGGAACAGAAATACTCAAAATCGTATTTAATCCTAAATTGCAAACAACAAAAGAGAATCCAGTAATGATGAACACCCATTTTCTATAATTGATTTTATGAAAGCGTTGTGAGAAAAACAAAGAAATTGAATTGATCAAACCGACACAAGTTGTTAAACAAGCTAAAGTAAATATTGCAGCTAACAGTAATGCACCACCATTTCCAAATAGTTGATAAACGATACAACGCAATGTCCAAGCTCCATTTCCATGTAATTCATATACACCAGAAGAACACATTCCCATATAAGAAAGCATCATATAGATCATCGCAAGAATGCTTCCAGCAATGCATCCTGCTTTGATTGTATATTTCATTAGATCTTGTTTTTGATCACATCCAAATGTTTTTAATGTTGTCGCAATCACAAGCCCAAAATTCAATGCCGCAATAGCGTCCATTGTGTTATAGCCTTCCGCAAAACCTTGTAGAAATGGCATTTCAAGATACGCCACTTGTGCTTCTGAAATTGTTTTTTCTCCATGAAAAAGAAAATTCAGAAACAAAAACAATAATAAAATCAATAAACTTGGTGTTAAAAATCGACCAACTCTTTCAACAAGCTTATTTGGTGTTAAGCAAAGCCATAACGCAATTAAAAAGAATACAAAAGAATAGACTAACATCCATACTGTCGTATTCGCAGTTTCTGATAAATATGGAGACACAGCCATTTCAAATGGAACAGAAGCTGCACGAGGAATCCCTAAACCTGGTCCAATTGCCAAATAAATGATGACCGCAAATACAACACCAAATCGTTTTCCGACATGTTGTGCTAAATAATCTAGACCTCCAAATTGCGCAACAACAATAACACCTAAGATTGGAAGAACGACTGCAGTGAGTAAAAAGCCTGCCATCGCAACCATTGTTTGATTCCCAGCATTTTGTCCTAAAAATGGTGGGAAGATCAAATTCCCTGCTCCAAAAAACAGTGAAAATAACATAAAGCTAATGAGAACCAATTGATTTTTGTTTAATTTCATATGCACCTCCAACAAAAAAACTCATCTCAACTATATGAGACGAGTTTACTATCCTATACCCGCGGTACCACTCATTTTGTAAGAATTCTTCTTACCTCTTCAGACTCCAACAAGTCCTATGCACTAACGTAGCCTGCACGAAGTTCTTTACTTACTTACGCTTTCAAGAAACCCAGCTCAGAAGTGATAGGATGATTCGTCATTGTTTGCTAAGCTTCCACCAACCTCAGCTCTCTTTAAAACGTTTACGAGATCCCTCTTCATCATTGCTTTTGATATCAGCTACATTTTAACAATATCAATATAGTTTGACAACTAAAAAATCGAATTCTTTGTTTCTTTATGGGACTTGATATATTTGCTCCACTGGATATAACCATATGTCGTATTTGTAAAATATCCTAATTTCAATACCAATAATACATATTGCCCAGACATTATATTGATTACAGATTCTAAGAATGCACTTATATACCAAGCAATCCATTGTTCTCTTAATCTAAAGAAAATAAACAATCCATTTGCGACACCAACCGCAGAAGCACATGCGTCAATATATGTGATGATCGTCGCAAGTCTTTCATTTCCATTCAAGAAATCTGTTTGAATATCCAATCCACTTAAGAAATATCCAACAACAACTGTCCAAACAATAATCGCAAGAATTACTAACACTTCTTGATATCCTTTTAATCTTCTTACTGCTGTTAATTCATCACTATCATCATCTTTATGTTTACTCCAATTGATATAACTTAAAATATCAATTGGCAACCAGAAAAACAATGTTGTCGCAATCGTCGCAAAACGATACATAAGAACTAAACAAGTACAAATTTCTGTAATTTCAACTAAGACTGAAACTAAGAAGTTATATCTAGATTGTTTGGATATCAATAATTCACAAAGAATATTCAAGAATGTATCCAATAGATACAACAACATGATAATAATTCCATTGACACCATTCGCACTTTCTTCAGGAAATAATACTGCTACGATTGTAGCTAAGACCATGATAGAAAGAAACCATGACTTTTCATAAGTTGTAAATGCTTTAGAAAAGAAAAACATAATACTTACTGATAAAAATAAAATGAATAAAGATGTTCCTAAATTGAAGATAGAAATAGAATTGTTTGCCATCACTTGGTGATAGTTATATTGAATTTCATCTGGTGTAGGATCTGAATGATCAAAATATAATTTCTGACCATTTTCCGTTTCATATTCATATGCAATAATCGAATCTTGATCTAATTCTAAATAATCTTCATATGAATAAGATACGACCATTTGTGCATCTCCGTTTTCATAAATCACATCACAAACTGTAGAATCTTCATCATAATCTTCATCTTCTTCATTTCTTTGCATTTGTAATTGTTGTACAAATTGAACATCCCCATATTCACTATGTACTTCTTTTAATCCAACAAAAAAAGAACAGATGGATCCAATAAATAATCCACACATAATAAAAATAAATAGCTTTCTTAATTTTGAATTTGGTTCAATATATGATTTTAATTTATTCAACATGAAAAAAACCCCCGAAATATTTTATACTTTTGTTTTCGAGGGTTCAACATATCAAAAGAATTTTAGTAATTACACATGATCATCCATAAAATTACGCTTTCTAGTGTGCATTCTATTCATAACAATTCATATGAATAATTATGCTTATTCTATATCAAAATCAAACATTCTTACAATTCAAATGAACAAAAAGCAGAAGATTCTATATCCCCTGCATAAAACATTTCATTAAATATTTCCTGTCAACCAAGCAAAGATGAAGAACATCGCAAATCCAAATAAATAGATTAATCCAATAATCGACATATATTTTAACCAAGGCTTTACTTGATGTTCTTTATTGTTTACTAATGTATAGTTCATCAAGCCAAAGAATGGTGTAGTAATGAAGGAAGCTATCATCGCAAAACGTAACATTGTCGCAACATTTCCAGAGAATAAATAAACAATAATCAAACCAATCACAGAAGTCAATGTGATCCAAATATACAAATTCTTTTTAGAGGATTCTTTCTTATTTAATAACAAACGAAGTGCTTCATCATTGGCACGAGAATATCCATCAATTACCGTAATAACAGTTCCAAAAATGCATAAGAATGCAATGAAAGTAATCAACAAACGTGACCAATCACCAAAAACAGAAGCATACATATTTACAAATTGTGCAATATAAGCAGCAGAGGCACTCAATACTTCTTCACCAGATCCATATTGAATCAAAGCACCTAATGCACAGAAAATCAAAGCTAAGATTGCAGTACCAATATACCCAACATTAAAATCAAACATCGCATCATCCATAGACATCTCTACTTCTTTTCTCTTTTCTACTTGCCACATTGAATTGATTGCTGAAATTTCAATTGGACATGGCATCCATCCCATCAAAGAAACAATGAAAGGAAGTGCGGACATACACCATGGTGTAGGTGCTTCAAAGTTTGGTGCATATTCACGATGTTGAAATAATGCAATGATGACTGCTAAGACTGTCGCAATCGTTAAAGCAGTCATAACCCATTTACCAAGTGAATCCAAGAATCGATATCCACCAATCAACAACATTGCCCATATAATCACAATGATAATCGTTGTTAATTGAGAAATCGTCAAACCGAAACCATTTGGTGCAATATTATATAAAATTGCAGCACATAAAATTCCAACACCAGCTGTATTAACAATTGCGGAAAAAACATTTAATACAAAGAAAATCACTAACCACGCTTTCCCTTTTTCAGCATATCCTTCAATCAAGCTCTTCTTATTTTCCATTGTATATTGAGAACCAAATCGGAAAAACGGATACTTGAATACATTGATCAATACGATCATCAGTGCTAATTGCCATCCATATATCGCTCCAGCTTGAGCAGAAGAAACGATATGTGATCCTCCAACTGCTGCAGATGCCATTAAGATTCCAGGTCCTAATGCCCTAAATTTTGTTTTCCAAGTGGATACTTGTTCTACTTTCTCACTCATAAAAATCCCCCTAATAAAATCCGCTCAATTATACAACATTTCGAAAAAGATTGACGTATGTTTTCAATTTTACTATAATACTTGAGCGTGATGCACCAGTGGTGGAATGGCAGACACGTACGCTTGAGGGGCGTATGGAGAGATCCGTGCAAGTTCAAGTCTTGTCTGGTGCACGAAATGTTCAGTGAAAACTGAACTTTTTTTTATTCTTTTATTAAAGCGCTTACATTATCAATGCACATCAAGTATAATAAATCCTTGTTAGGAGATTATTATGCTTAAAATTGCAATTTGTTGTGGTGGAGGTTTTTCCTCTAGCGCATTAGCTTTACATTTAGAACAAGAATCAAAAGAAAAAGGATTATATGAAAGAGGACAATTCATCTTTATCCCGATCAATCATTTATTAGATCGTATGAATGAAGTAGATATAGCAATGGTTTGTCCACATATGGAATTTCAAGTAAGAAGAGATGCAGAAAAATATACGATTCCTGTAACAATCATCCCACCTAGATTATATGGTTTGATGCCTGCATTATCTTTTATTGAAGATGCTGAGGATATCTATGAATTATGGAAAGATGGAACACCAAATATGGTAACGTTTCCAGATGAACCTCGACCATTAGCTGTCAAAAGAACAATTTCTCATCGAAGAATGTTGAATGGTGAAAAAACAGACTTCTCAAAGATTTCTACACATTAGAAATCTTTTTTTATTTGTTATTGACTCTACATCTATTGTAGGGTTTATAGTTATGTCATGAATCAAAAGAATTTATTGAAAATTGGTGAAATTGCGGAGATCTATCAAATCAGCGTACAAACATTACGACATTATGAAGATCTAGGCTTATTACATCCTTGTTATGTAGATCCAGATACGCATTATCGTTATTATGGCGTTGAACAAACAGAAGTATTAAACATGATTTGTTATTTACGTGCATTAGATACGCCTCTTTCTACAATACATTCTTTTCTAGAAAATCGTAAGATTGAAAAAATGGAAGAGATGTTAGCAAAACAACAAAACGAAATCCAACAAAAGATTTCTTTACTTGAAAACATGCAGAAGATGGTACAAAGAAGATTAGATATTTTAAATTCCGCAAAAACAAATCAATTCGATCAAGTTCAAGTTATACATTCTCCTGAACTCTATTACATTTATCTGAAAAATCATCTTCAGCCAAAAAGTTATCTTGATCTAGAACCAAGTATTTTACAGTTAAAAAAAGAACAAAAACAATCGGTTGTCTTTTTAGGGAATGTTGGTGTTGGTTTAAATAAAGAACACTTCTTACAACAACGATATGAATATTACGATACAGTTTTTATTTTGTTATCTTCAGAAGATCACTATGATAAACAAGCAGAATTGATTCCTGCTTCCACAACTTTATCTATTCAATTTCAAGGAAAGCATCAAAACGCAACAAGTTCTTATCAAAAACTCTATTCTTTTATGCAAGAACAACAATTTATTCCAACTGGGTTTGCTAGAGAAATTACATTAATTGATGAAGGTTTAACTTCTGATACATCACAATATGTCACTGAAATACAAATACCAGTCAAGAAAGGATCATTATGACAAAAGACTTAACACAAGGTAATTTATTAAAGAATATATTTGTTTTTTCATTACCATTCTTATTTTCTTATTTCTTACAAACATTATATGGAATGGCAGATTTATTTATTGTAGGTCAATTCAATGGAGCATCTTCTATTTCAGGAGTTTCCATTGGTTCACAAATCATGCATATGTTAACTGTTATGTTAGTTGGCATTTGTATGGGAACCATTGTGATGATTGGTAGAAATGTTGGTTCTCATAATGAAAAAGGCATCTCTAAAACGATTGGTAACAGTATTACATTGTTTACGATTCTTTCTATTATTTTAGTGATTTTTTTATTACTACTTTTAAATCCAATCGTTACGATTATGCAAACACCAATAGAAGCAATGGATGAGACAAAGAAATATTTAATGATTTGTTTTATTGGTATTCCTTTTATTGTTGCGTATAACGTTATTTCTTCTATCTTTCGAGGGCTAGGAGATTCTAAAACACCAATGTATTTCATTATCATTGCATGTATCGCTAATATTGCCTTAGATTACTTATTCATTGGATATTTTGATTTGCATGCAAGTGGAGCTGCTTATGGAACTGTTATCGCACAAGCGATATCTGTTGTTTGTTCTTTGATTTCCATTCGCAAAAGAAAACTGATTCAAATCCAAAAGGAAGATTTCAAACTAGAAAAAGAGTATTTTCAACCCGTATTAAAAACAGGCATTCCTGTTTCTTTACAAGATGGACTCATCCAAATTTCTTTTTTGATTATCACAATGATTGCTAATCGTAGAGGTGTTGAAGTATCTGCTGCTGTAGGCATTGTAGAAAAAATCATTTCTTTCTTATTCTTAGTTCCTTCTTCTATGTTATCGACTGTTTCTACAATTGCTTCGCAAGCCATTGGCGCAAACAAAAAAGAATTAGCGCGGAAAGTAACGTTTATTTGTATTGGGATTGCTTTGACATTTGGAATATTCGTTAGCATTTTATTTCAATTCATTGCTGAAAATGTGTTAAGTCTTTTTACAAATGAAGCAAATGTCATAGCGTTAGGTGCTTCTTATATTCATTCTTATGTGTTTGATTGTGCGATTGCGGGAATCCATTTCTGTTTTTCTGGATTTTATGTCGCTACAGGATATTCAAGAGTATCTTTCATTCAAAATATTCTATCCATTATTTTTGTCAGAGTTCCTGGTGCCTATCTTGCCTCCATCTATTTCCCTAATAGTTTATTTCCTATGGGATTAGCAGCACCACTTGGTGGTGTTCTACAAGTTATCATTTGTGTTATTTTCTTCATCTATTTCAGAAAAAAAGATACAATATAATCATGACAAATAAAACAAATTTAGAAATTGAACGTAAATGGATGGTTCAAGGATGGCCTTCCATCGATCTTCCACTATTATATGTAGAAGAAATGAGACAAGGATATATTTCTACACATCCTACTGTACGTATTCGAGAAGAAAATACATTGGTATCTAATGATGCTTTAAAACCTATCAAAGATAGCTTCATATTATGTTTTAAATCTTCTGGTACATTAACTAGAAAAGAAATCGAAATGGAAATTGAGAAAAGTAAATTCAAAGATTTAGAAGATTTGATTCAATTACCCTTAATCAATAAAGTAAGAAATACATATTTATTGAAGGATGGACATCATTTAGAAGTTAATCATGTAGATGAAGGACTACCTTCTGAATTCTGGTATGCGGAAGTGGAATTCCAAAGTGAAAAAGAAGCATTCTCTTTCCAAGCGAAAGATGTACAGTTACAAGATTATTTAGTGGATGATGTAACAAATCAGCCAAACCAATCAATGGCTTCCTATTGGGAAAGCACAAGAAAAGCTCTAACGAAATAGAGCTTTTTCTTTAGATATCTTTTTTCCACAATCCATGAAGATTACAGTATTCATATGCGGATACCACTTTTTCATCTTCACTCAAATAGAAAGTTGATTTGGGTTGATCTGTTGGTTTTAGATCATGTTTGATAAAACCTTTGTTTGTTTCTAGAACAATCCATTGAATGTAATGGGCTTCACTCATTGGATGTTCTACAGAACCAACCGTAACATGTACTACATTTCCTTCTACATCCACAACAGGAACATGTTTTTCTGTTGCACCATCTGTTGTATTAGGAATTAATTCTTTCATTGTTTCACCACAGCATTTTGGAGTACATCCACTCTTTTCATTCATGAATACAATAAAATTACCACAACCTTCACAACGATAAAATTTCATAAGATTACCTATTAATAATTTTCATCATGTACTTCAAAATAGCTTTGTGGATGCTTGCATACTGGACATACATCTGGAGCTTTTGTACCAATTACGATATGACCACAGTTTCTGCATTCCCAAACTGTAACGCCACTCTTTTCAAATACTTTCTTTTCTTCTACATTTTGAAGAAGTTTTCTATATCTTTCTTCATGATGCTTTTCAATTGCACCTACGCCTCTGAATTGTTCAGCTAGATCATGGAAACCTTCTTCATCAGCTTCTTGTGCCATTCTTTCATACATATCAGTCCACTCAAAGTTTTCACCTTCTGCTGCAGCTTTTAAGTTTTCTTCAGTTGTACCTACGCCACCTAAAGCCTTAAACCATAGTTTCGCATGTTCTTTTTCATTATCAGCTGTTTTTAAGAACAAAGCGGCAATTTGTTCATATCCAGCCTTTTTAGCAACACTTGCGAAATAAGTATATTTATTTCTTGCTTGTGATTCTCCAGCAAAAGCTTCCCAGAGATTCTTTTCCGTTTTTGTACCTGCGTACTTATTTGTCATAGTTTTGTCCTCCTCTTGACTACTATTAATACTATATTAGCATTTTCTTCTAAATAATAGTAGATTTTTCTATATTTTTTTGTATAATTTTGTCATGTCAAACAAAAATGATAGTCTAACAACAAATGTACATTACAAAGATGATACTTTTAAACTGTTTATTCAAGAAGAAGAAATGTATCCTGATTCTAATTATCATTCTGTACAACATATTCACACAGAACTAGAAATCATGTTGATCACAGAAGGATATCTTTACTATCACATTAATGGAAAAGATATCAAAGTAACTAATAACCAAGTTATTTATGTAAATTCTAATCAAATGCATGCATCTTATCTAAAAGATTCCACATATTGTAAATTCATTATTCTATTGATTCATCCAACTCTATTTTCATCAAATGCTTATATTTATACAAAATACGCTAGACCAATCATTGAGAATCAAAATTTAGATTATTTTATATTTTCTGCTTCAGACGAATTAAAAAATCTCTTTTCTACAATGTTAGAAAACCAACAAGCAAAAACAAAAGGATATCAATTATCTTTAATTGGTGATTCTTATCACATCCTACAACACATCTATAAAAATACAGATATAGATTCCATTGATACAACAAATCAAAAGATTGAAGATATTACTTCTCTCAATCAAATGACAACCTTTATCTATCATTCTTATGCAGATAAAATATCATTGAATGAAATTGCACAAAAAGGAAACGTTTCTATTTCTAAATGTTCCAGAATATTCAATCATTACATGCATCATTCCCCTATCGATTTCTTAAATCTACATCGTTTAGAAGTTGCATCTAATTTATTAAGAAATACAAATAAAAGTATTTTAGATATTTCTATATCTTGTGGATTTGATCAACAATCTTATTTTAACCGCATGTTTAAGAAAGAATATGGATGTACACCTCTTAAATATAGAAAAAGTCCTGTAGATCAATTTGTACATTAAAGATTTTTCCGTTATAATAGTTGCACGCCGACTTAGCTTAGTTGGTAGAGCAATGCACTCGTAACGCATAGGTCGTAGGTTCAAGTCCTATAGTCGGCACTATCTGAAATTCCGCTAGAAATAGCGGTTTTTTTTATTTCAATGAAGTAAAGAAATGAAGAAATTCAGTGAAATGTTTGTGTTTGGCGTCCATTTGGCGTCCATATACTAAAAAAGAATGATATTTTTATCACTCTTCATAATCTTTTCTCAAATCCTCCATGAATCAATGATCCTTGTGACAAGGTAACAAATGCATTTGGATCTGCTTCATGAATAATACTATTTAATTGATGAACTTCGTATTTATTGATTGCGACATATAAGATTTCTGTATCTTTATCTGTATATGCACCTTTTCCATTCCAATACGTAACACCTCTCCCCATTGTATTCATAATGATCTTTTTCATATCTTTGTTCTTTGTAAAAATCAATGCGGTAACATTAATATTTTGAGAATGAAAACGATCTGCAATGGAATATAATAATCCAACAAAGATTACAGAATATAAGATTGTCGCTAAATCATTCCATAATAAACAAACACTAAACAAAATAATATTAAAATAGATCGATAACATTCCCGTTTTAAAATCAGGATGTTTTTTTACGATACAAACAGTTGCGATATCCATTCCACCACAACATCCACTTCCACTTAACGCAAGTCCAACACCAATCCCACATATCAATGCCGCAAAGATTACATTTAGTAACATATCTTCTACAACAGGTTGATTTAATGTCGGTAAGATTGATAAAAGTAGCGTTTGTATAACTAAAGATAATATTGTTTTCACACAGAATTCTTGATGCATGATTTTTAACGCAACAAGAAATAAAGGAATATTTAAATGAAGGTTAATCATTCCTAATGTATTGATATTACTAGGAATTGAAATAAACATTCTCAAAAAATAATTGATGATTTGTGCTAAACCAATCAATCCCCCAAAATTAATACCAGTAGGTGTAACAAATGCCCAAATACCTACTGTTAATAGAACTGAACCAAAAATAACATTTCCATATTTTTTCATAACATGTTCTATTATAATCTTATTTTCAAAAGAAAAACTATCTGATTTTCACAGATAGTTAAGCTTTCTTTTTATAGATGACATTTCCAATTCCTTGAACAAGTTGTACGATCAAGATTAGGACGATAGATGTAACGACTAGATAGCCAATATCATATGCTTGGTATCCTTTACGTATCGCAATATCTCCAAGACCGCCACCACCAAGTGTACCAGCCATTGCACTCGCACCAATCATATTAATAATCAAAAGTACAACACCATTCAATAAACGTGGTACAGATTCTTTAAAATATACTCTAAAGATAATCTGCATATCTGTAGCACCAAAAGATTTCGCCGCTTCAATTACACCTGCATCTGTTTCTCTCAATGCATTTTCAAACACACGTGCAATAAATGGAATCGCATAAATCGTTAAAGGAACGATTGCAGCAGTTGTACCAATAGATTTACCCGCAATAAATCTTGTTACAGGGATTACAATGACCATTAAAATAACAAATGGAAATGAACGGAATACATTTACAATAACATCTAGAATTCCATATACGATTCGATTTGGTTTCAATCCATCTTCAGCAGTTAAAGTTAATATAACTGCAGGAATAAATCCTAAAATAACCGCAATTAATGTAGAAAAGAACACCATGTAAAGTGTTTGCCATGTACCTTTTAAGATTACATCTACCATATTATAGAACCTCCCAAGCTACATTTTTACTTTCTAAAAACGCAAATACTTTTTCTTTATCTTCTTCTTTGATGTTTAAAATCAAAGATCCAAAGACATTTGTTCTAAATTCTTCCAATTTAGCCCAACAAATAGAGAAATCAATTCCTAATTCTCTTGCCATTTCAGTAATCACTGGTTCATCGGATGAATCATCTGTAAAGAACAATTGTACATTAACACCTGTTTTAGGTAATGCTTGTCCTTCTTCACCTAAGAATTTCTTAATATCTTCTGTTGGTTTTACAAACAATTCTTCTGGTTTACCTTCCGCAAGAACAACACCATGTTTTAAGAACGCAACTCTTTCACAAATCTGTTTTACAACTTCCATTTGGTGTGTAACAACAACAATTGTAATTCCTAGTTCTTCATTGATTTGTTTTAAAAGTTCTAAAATACCATGTGTGATTCTAGGATCTAAAGCAGAAGTTGCTTCATCACAAAGTAAGATCTTAGGATCATTTACTAGCGCTCTAGCAATCGCAACTCTTTGTTTTTGACCACCGGATAAGTTACCTGGTCTTTCATGAATCTTTTCTTTTAATCCAACAAGTTCAATCAAATGTTCAATCTTTTGCTTATTTTCTGGCGTATTTGGATTTTCTCCCCAAAAACGTAGAGGTAAAGCTACATTATCATATACATCCAATCTAGAAAGAAGATTAAAATTCTGGAATATCATTCCCATATTCTTTCTTAATTGTCTTAAAGCTTGTTTATCCGTTACATCAACTGTTGTACCATCAACTGTGATAGTTCCACTTTCATACGTTTCTAGTCCATTGATACAACGTAACAATGTTGATTTACCAGCTCCAGATTGTCCTATGATTCCATAGATTTCTTTTTCATTGATATGAAGATTGATGTCTTTTAATACTTCAAGATCACCAAAGCTTTTTCTTACATTTACAAGATCAATCATAAATACGCTCCTGTTTCTTAACATGAATATTCAGAGGGGCATCCCTCTGAATATGATTTTTATTCTTTTGTTGTGATTAGTCTACTGCATTACCATTTTCATCGATGAATGAAGTAATTACAGAACCTTTATATGTATCTTCGATATATTCCTTTACTTTTTCAGAAGTAATAGCCTTTACCAATGCCTTTGTCTTTTCTGTATCAAGGTTGTCTTCTTCTACTACAACATAGTTTGTTCTCTTAACGCTTGTTTCTGTATCGAAAGATTCAACATAGATTGCTGGATGAGAAGAAGGTAGTTCTGCTTCTAATGCATAGTTACCGTTAGCTACAACTGCATCAACATCTTCTAATGTTAATGGAACTTGTGCAGCTTCAACTGGTTGAATTACATATCCATGTGGATTTAATTTATCATTGCCATTGAATGTTGTTTCAGTAACAGCATCATCTGTATCTGGATCTTCTAATAGACCAGCTTGAACAAGTACTCTTAAGCCTCTATCTAAGTTATCTGTATCGTTTGGAACAGAAATTGTTGCGCCATCCTTGAGATCTTTAATATCTGTTACAGTAGCAGAATAGATACCCATTGGTTCAATATGAACACCAACAGCTGCTGCTAAATGAAGACCATTGGATTCATTTTGATCATTCATGTAACCTAATGTTTGGAAATAGTTGGCATCTAATGAACCTTCTTCCAATGCTGTATTAGGTGTTACATAATCTGTAAATTCTGTAACTTCTAATGTCCATCCATCTTCTGCTAGAACATCTTTTACAACGTTGTTTAAGATTTCAGCATGTGGCACTGCTGTAGCACCAACACGAATTGTTTTATCTTCACTAGAAGATGTTGTTGCTGTGGAAGTTGTGGAAGATGCTGAAGAGCATCCTACAAGTGTGCAAGCTAATGCTGCTGCTGCGATTTTTCTGATTGTGTGTTTCATTTTCATTTTCCTCCGTTTTTCTTTTTTGGCTTGAAGTAGGACGGGGTGATTTTTATTGCTCTAGAAACAAAAAACTACGCCCCTTAGATAAGGGCGTAGTATATAACGCTGTACCACCTTACTTTAAAATAACCTCACGATTATTTCCTCTTCAAGTACGCTGAATATCATCAGATATACTCTATGTCTATAACGGGACAGCCCGTCGTGATCTACAATATCGACCACGCAGCTCCAAGACCATTTTCACTTCATCTTTCCTTATCCTCTTTCAGCAAATGAGGACTCTCTAAGAAGTTCCAATCAAGTTACTCTTCTCTTCATCGCTTGTATGTCTATTAGTTTACTCTCAGCTTTTAAATATGCAATACTTTTTTGTAATTTTTTAATTTATTACATTTTATTTTATGAAAACTTTTTCATTTCTTAGTTTCTTCAATAATTTCTAATAGTTGATCATGTTCAATATAGCCAGGAATATAACCTAAATACTCACCATTTGGTTGAATGATAAATGAACATGGATAACCGGATACACCAAATGCATTCGTAACAGATAGATCACTATCAAATAGTATTTCAAATGTATAACCTGCATCTTTCATATAATCTGTGATATAAGAAATATCCCCTTCTCCATTAACACCCGGTGCAGCAATCATCAATACTTTCGTATCTTCATCTGCATCTTGTATTTCTTTTAAAGATGGAAATTCCTGGTTACAGTAATAACACCAAGTCCCAAAGAAATTCACAATGATCGTTTTTCCTTTGTAATCAATTAATGAATGTTGCTTTCCATCAGCATCTTTCAATGTAAAGTTTAAATCTTCAATGCTTAATGATTCATTGGTTGTTTCTTCTGTAGTTTCTTCTACTTTTTCTGTTTCTGTTGTTTGCATTGCTTTCATCTTTTGATATGCACCAAATAACATATAACATCCACATCCAATCACTAAGATACCAGATAGAATAGAAGTATATTTCACTACATTTCTATATTTCTTTAATAAATTTAAGATTTCTTCAGTAAAAAGACCTAATAGTAGAAATACACAAACAAAACCACACGCATAACACAAAATATAAAGCCAGCCAAGCACTTTACTTTCAGCTGAACTCGCTAATACGATTGCCTGTGCAAGTAATGGTCCTGTACATGGCGACCACGCAAAAGAGAAGAAAAAACCTAGTATCCATGCTTTGAAACAAGTCATAGATTTGTCTAATTTCACAATTTTTTGATGCGTATTTTCTAGAAATGGAATACGAATGATATGCAAAGATACAAGACCTAAAAATAGTAATAGAATACCACCAGCCAATTGAAATACAACTTGATGATTTGTAAAGAAATCATGAATCAATCCCGTAGATAAACCAGCTAAAACATAAACAAACAAGATTCCTAAAACAAAACAAATGGTTAACAGGAATGTTTTCTTCCTAGAATAGGATATGTTTCCGTTCTCATCTATTTTCTTACAATCCTTCGTAAGATAGCCAATATACAAAGGTACAATTGGTAACACACATGGCGAAAAGAATGAAAGCAGCCCTTCTAGAAAAAGACTGCCACAAAGAGCCATAGATTGCATTATGCAATAACTCCTAAGAAGTAAAACAATAATACAATGAGTCCAAGAATGATTCTATATACACCAAATATTTTAAAATTGTGTTTTCTAATATATTGCATCAAATAACGAATTGCGATAACAGATACTCCAAATGAAACAAGGCATCCAACGAGTAATACAACAACACTCGCAAATGTAATTGTGATATCTGCTTTAATAATCTTTAACAATGATGCACCAAACATCACTGGAATTGCCATAAAAAATGAGAATTCTGTTGCTGTACTTCGATTAAAACCTAATAAAGTTGCACCTAAAATTGTTGAACCACTTCTAGAAGTACCTGGAATCAGCGCAAGCATTTGGAATGCACCAACGCCTAAAGCCTTCTTTGGTGTAATATCTTTTACTGTTTCTACTGTATATTGATGTTCTTTGTTTTCCATCCAAATGAATAAAACACCATATAAAATCAAAGTTACCGCAATCACCCAAGAAGCACTTAATACAGAATCAACCAAATCATCTAACAATATTCCCGCAACACCTGCAGGAACACAAGCAATAATGATCATGATCCATAAACGATAAATACTTCTTTTCTTTGCTGGTTTCAATTTCGGATCAAATGGATTTAAACGTTTAAAATATAATAATAAAACAGCTAATATACTTCCAAATTGTATCACTACTTTATACATATCCCAGAAATTTTGATTACTTACAGCATCTGTATAAACGTTCATTGGTAAAAAGCTTTTCATTAAAATCAAATGCCCAGTAGAACTGATTGGCAGCCATTCTGTAATACCTTGTACAATTCCATATAAAACAGATTTCAATATATTCAAAAACAAATCCATGTATTCATCCTCCAAATTCCAAAACATTATAGCATTCTTTCCACAATATAATCATTAAGAAAAGAACCATACGGTTCTTTATCTCTTTGATTTTTCAATCATTTCTTTGACATCAGATATATTTCTTTTCCACTTTGAATAATCTTGGATTCTCCAAGTCCAGTTTTTATGAGAAACCGTACCTGGACAATTGATCCTTGTTTCTTTTTCTCCATGTAGATAATCCGCAAATGGAATTATTACAATATCTGCATTAGAATCTAATGAATATTGAATCACATTTGTCACAAAACTATGTTCTTTATATCCCATTTTCTTTAAACAAGAACGCATTTTTCTTCTTTCAGATTTTTTAAAAGAATGATACCAACAATTGATTGGCATATTATCATGTGTACCGGTATAAACAACCAAATGTTCTTTATCTTCTGACATTCCATCAGAATTCCATGAGAATTGAATGATACGCATGCCTCTGAAATGATAATGATCACGCAGTGTATAAACCTCTGGTCTTAAAAGTCCTAAATCTTCCGCAATGATTTCTAACTCCGGATTTTTTTCTTGGATCAAATCAAATAATGCGTAGCCTGGTGCTTCTATCCACTCTCCATCAATTGCCGTAGGACAATCCGCATTGATCTTCCAATACGTATCAAACGCACGAAAATGATCCACACGTACAATATCAAATAGCTTTTGTGTATAGGCTAATCGCTCCATCCAAAATGAAAATTCATCTTTTTTCATATATTCCCAATCATAGATTGGATTACCCCATCTTTGTCCTGTTGCACTGAAATAATCTGGTGGTACACCTGCGATAAAACTAGGTCTACCATCTTTGTCTAATAAAAAGTTTTTCTTAGAGCTCCATACATCAGATGAATCCAATCCCACATAAAATGGAATGTCTCCCATAATTTCTATATCCAGATCATTGGCATATTGTTTAATTTCTTTCCATTGTAAATATGCTTCATATTGTAAGAATAATTGATATAAGATTTCATCTTGATATTCTTTTAAATTTAAAGCTTGTTTTTCCGGTTGCCACTTCATATCTTCTTGCCAATCCATCCATGGCTTATTTTGATTTTCTTTTTTTAAAGCTCGATAGATTGCATAATTTTTCGCCCAATCTTGATAGGCAAATACTGCATAGTTTTGATCAGGTTTGAAATTTTGATATGCTTTTCTTAAATAAGGTTCTCTAAATTTACGAACAGAGGCAAAATCAACTCTTTTTTTCCGTTTATGAAAAGAAGGCACTTTATCAAGCAATCCTTTTTCATATAAACGATCCAATGAAATATAAATATCATCTATAGCATATGATGAATAACATGCATATGGTGAATTATCATCTCCTACTGGATTCAATGGTAATATCTGCCATATATGCATTCCTGATTGTTTTGCCAAATCAACAAATTCTTTTGCCTCTTTTCCAAATGATCCACAACCATGTCTTGATGGAAGTGCAGAAACAGGCATTAATATCCCAGCTTTTCTCATATTTTCTAAATCCTCTTAACTCTTTTTAGTATACCTTTAACTTTCTTCTTTTCCAATTCTGAAAAATTGTCAAGTGATGTGATATACTTTTACTGTTGTTTTTTTATAAGGGTATAGGCTAAAGCCTCGAAAAGGAGAAGAAATGAAACTCGAAAATGAATTGACGACTATTTTAAAGAAAGACGTTAAACAAGCAACAAATCTTCAAATTTTTAACGCACTCAATGAGCTCGTTAAAGACAAAGCAGAAAAGCTTCCTTATGTTCAAGGTGACAAAAAACTGTATTATATTTCTGCTGAATTCTTGATTGGGAAACAATTAGGAAAGAATCTCATCAATCTAGGTATCTATGATGAAGTATGTGATCTTTTAAACAAAAATGGTAAATCTATTGAAGAAGTAGAAGAAATGGAAAAAGAACCTTCTTTAGGAAATGGTGGTCTTGGTAGACTCGCTGCATGTTTCCTAGATTCTATCGCAACATTAGATTATTGTGGTGATGGTGTTGGTCTAAATTATCATTTTGGTTTATTCAAACAACAATTCAAAGATAATAAACAATATGAAATTCCTGATGAATGGTTAAAGGGAAAGAATATGTTAAGAGATACAAAAGTATCTTTTCCAGTAGAATTAGCTGGTAAAACATATCAATCTCATATGTATGATTTAGATATCATTGGATATCATGGAAATAAAAATACATTACATTTATTTGATTTAGATACTGTTGATCCATCTATCATTACAGATTCTATTAATTTCGATAAAACAAAGATTGATAAGAATCTAACATTATTCTTATATCCTGATGATAGTGATGATGCTGGTAGAAAATTAAGAATCTACCAACAATATTTCATGGTATCTAACGCTGCACAATTGATTCTCATGGAAGAAAAACAAAAAGGTCATAGTCTCTATGACTTAGATAAGCATGTAGCGATTCAGATCAATGATACACATCCTTCTATGGTTATTCCTGAATTGATCCGTTTATTAATTCTAGAAGGCATTCCTATGAAGACTGCTGCAGGAATCGTATCTAACACTTGTGCATATACAAACCATACAATCTTAGCAGAAGCATTAGAAAAATGGCCTCAAGATTATCTATTAGAAGTCGTTCCTCAATTGATGCCAATCATTGAAGGATTAGATTATGTAGTGAATACAGCTTTCCATGGAAACAAAGAATTAAATATCATGGATGATGAAAATCGTGTACATATGGCAAAGATGGATATGCACTTTGGTCATTCTATCAATGGTGTAGCTGCACTACATACAGAAATTTTAAAGAATCAAGAATTAAAGCCATTCTATGATATCTATCCAGATAAATTCAATAATAAGACAAATGGTATTACATTCCGTAGATGGATTATGCATTGTAATCCAGAACTCTCTAAATTGTTAGATGAAACAATTGGAAGCGAATGGAGAACAGATGAATCCAAACTAGAATTGTTGTTACAACATTATGATGATGAAGCATTCTTAACAAAAGCAGATGAAATCAAATACAACAATAAAGTACGTTTCGCTAACATGATCAAGAAAACACAAAAGATCGATGTTGATCCAAATTCTATCGTTGATATCCAAATCAAGAGAATGCACGAATATAAACGTCAACAAATGAATGCGTTATGGTTGATTCATAAATATCTATCTATCAAAAATGGCGAAAAACCAGCTCGTCCTGTAACGGTTGTATTTGGTGGAAAAGCTGCCCCTGCTTACTATCAAGCAAAGTGCGTCATTCATTTGATTCTATGCTTACAAGATTTAATTAATCATGACAAAGATGTGAATCAATATCTCAAAGTCGTAATGATTGAAAACTATAATATTTCAAAATCAGAAATCGCTATTCCAGCAGCTGATATTTCTGAACAAATTTCATTAGCATCCAAAGAAGCTTCTGGAACTGGAAATATGAAATTTATGTTGAATGGTGCATTAACACTTGGAACATTAGATGGTGCCAATGTTGAAATCAAAGACTTAGTTGGTGATGAAAATATCTATACATTCGGTAAATCATCCAATGAAGTTATTAACTTATATAACACATCTGGTTATCATGCATCTGATTACTACAACAATTCCGCATTGATTAAAGAAGCTGTTGATTTCATTACAAGCAAAGAACTTGTAAAACTTGGTGACGAAAAGATGTTAAAAGATCTACAAGATAACTTAATCAACAAAGACTGGTTCATGACATTATTAGATCTTGAAGATTACTGTGCAACAAAAGAAAGAGTACTTCAAGACTATGAAAATCGTGACTGGTGGAAGAGAAAGGCTCTTGTTAATATCGCAAAAGCTGGCTTCTTCTCTTCTGATAGAACAATCAAAGATTACAACAGAGATATCTGGCATTTAAAATAAGGAGAATTAAAAATGGTCATTATTGAAATGGACAATGGTTCACAAATCAAAATTGAACTAGAGCCTACTGCAGCACCTATTACAGTAGCAAACTTTGAAAAATTAGTAAAAGAAGGATTCTATAATGGATTAACATTCCACAGAATCATCCCTGGATTCATGATCCAAGGTGGTGATCCAAAAGGAAACGGAACTGGTGGTTCTAAAGAAAACATCAAAGGTGAATTTGCAAGCAATGGTGTAAATAATCCTTTAAAACATACACGTGGAGTAATTTCTATGGCACGAGCAATGGATCCAAACTCTGCTTCTTCTCAGTTCTTCATTATGCATGCGGATGCACCACACTTAGATGGTCAATACGCAGCATTTGGTAAAGTTGTTGAAGGAATGGATGTTGTAGATCACATCGCAAATGAAAGAACAGATTTCCGTGACGCTCCATTAACAAAAGTTGTCATGAAACATGTATTCATTGAAGAATAGTAACAAAAAAAGTGGGAAACCACTTTTTTTCTTTACTTATTTACAACGTCTTTAAATGCTTTTGCTGCCTTGAACTTTGGTGCTTTGGAAGCTTTGATTGTAATCTTTTCACCTGTTGCAGGATTCAAACCTGTTCTTTCTTTTTTCTCAACTCTTTCAAATTTGCCAAAGCCATTGATGTTTGCTTCTCCACCATCTGCTACTGCATTTGCGATTTCATCAAATACATAGTTTACAGCTTCTGTAGCATCTTTCTTTGTCCATCCAAACTTTGTAGCTAAATCTTCAGCTAATGTTTTCTTTGTAACTAATTTTGTTTCCATGTTAAACACTTCTCCTTTTCAACTTTATTTATTCTACTATACTTCCTATAATAATCAATGATTTATGCATATTTATGCTTTCATACAATTCATATATAATAACTATTTTATAACTTTTAACTTCTTAAACATTCCACTATAGAATTCTTGTTCATTTTCATTTATCATATTCCATATGTTTAAAAAATTATTATCTTTTTTTATGATCATATTCTTTTTGATCATTTCTATTCAACCAATCCAAGCAATCGATACACCGATTCTTGATTCTATTAGTGCAACTTACGCAATTGTGATTGATCGAGATACAAATCAAGTCTTATGCGAAAAAGATGCAGATGCAAAGCTATATCCTGCCTCTTTAACAAAAATGATGACCGCAATTATTGCGATTGAAAATCTACAAGATTTCAATCAAACGATTACAATCACGGATGAAATGATTGCGGGATTAAAAGAAGAAAATGCATCTTTAGCTGGATTTGAAGCGGGAGATACACCTACTGTGCAAGATGTCTTATATGGAATTGCGTTACCATCTGGAGCTGACGCTACAAATGCTGCGGCGTTTACGATTTCTGGAAGTATTGAAGCTTATGTAGAACGAATGAATGAAAAAGCACAACAAATTGGCATGGCAAATACACACTTTGTGAATACAACTGGATTGCATGATGAAAATCACTATTCCACCGCAAGAGATCTATCTAAATTATTACAATACTGCTTAAGTAACGAAACTTTTCAAACGATATTTTCCACACACACTTATACAACTTCTTCCTTAGCTTCTGCTATCAATGGCATTGAATTAACAAATACTTTATTCAAATCAGCAGAAACAAACAACTACGCAATTCCTGGTTTAATTGGTGGGAAAACTGGTTTTACGTATCCTGCAGGTCATTGCCTAGCTTCTTGGGAAGACATTAATGATATGCATTTGATAACCATTGTGTGTAATTCTGATGCATATGCATATAACGCACCACATATCGCTGATACAAATACCATTCTGGAACAATTACAATCTTGGAATCAAAAAGCATTATTAGCAAAAGATAATGTCATTGCGACAATTGAAGTCACACATCCTCATGCGGAAAGTGAAATAATGTCTATTAAAGCACCCGAAGATTGTATCTTAGATCTACCAAACGATGTAGAAGCTTCGATTACTTGTACGCTTCCTACAACTGTTTCTTCTTCTCTTAACTCTCAAAACATTGAAGGAGACCTAACAATAACCGTACAAAATGAAGTTGTTTATACAACTAAAATCATGATCAAGATCAAAGCAGAATCTCATCTAATAGATAAACTATCATTGTTCTTATCATCTATCTTTAAAAAGTAGACATTAACCTTGCCTACTTTTCTTTTTGATCAACTTCCATTTTGACTTTCGAATAAAAGAAACACGAATCTTTTCTGGAATGATTCTCGTGATACGATTGATAAAGCCAGGAATAATCAGACAATTATTTTTCATATGTTTGATCGTATATTTCACAACTTTATCAGGCTGCATTGCATATTTTGGTGGATTCAATCCACTATTGGTATAAAATTCTGTATCCACAGGACCTGGACAAACACAATATACTTTTAAACCATATTGTTGATATTCTTCATGTAATGCTCTTGTATACGAAGTGACAAAAGATTTTGATGCATAATATCCCGCTATATAAGGACCAGGTTGAAAAGAACCTGTTGAAGAAATATTAATGATCGTGCCTTGTTCTCTATTCTTCATATTTTTAATGAATAACTTTGTTAAAGACATTAACGCGATATCATTTAAGACAACCATCTCTTCTTCTTTTTCAATATCGATTTGATCTGCTTGTTGAGTATACCCTACACCCGCATTATTGATAACGATATCCATTTCCTCATGAATCATTTCATATAATTGTTTTGCGGAGCCTATTTTCGATAAATCGCAGGAATAAATCGAAATATGATTATGATATTGATTTTCTAACTCTGTTTTCACATCCATCAATTGAATCTGATTTCGTGCAACAAGATACAACTCTTCTCCAATCGATGCATAATACTTCGCAAATGCATATCCAATGCCTTGTGTTGCACCTGTAATCAATACTTTACTCATAAAATTTGCCTATTTTATCTGCAACGGTTTTACCAGAAACAAATGCCCATGTATTGCCAGAACCTTCTTCATTTTTAGAAACGTCAGCTGCACTTCCCACAACAAAAATATTCGAAATACTTTCATTTGTATCTTTATCAATTACATTTTGATTTTCATCAATTACAATGCCACCATTTGTATCATATGTCGCATTTGATAGTTTTACACAAACCATTTCTTCTTCAACATCAAGATAACCTTGATCCATTCTACCAAATACATCTTCTTGTTCATTTTCAGAACATTCATCATATTTCAATATTGTTTCTTCAAGATTCTCAAAAGATACATCTGTATTAGAAATCAATTCTTCTAAATTAGAACCTACTGTAATATCTTCTAGTTCTTCAAAAAATTCATCACTGAGATAAGAACTTTCTTTTAATTTTTGAATCCATTTTTTATAGGTAGAACCATTCATAATCAAATAAGAAGATGTTGTAATTGCATCATTGATATTTGTTCTAGAACTTTCTTCATTCACGATACGATTTCCATCATCATCTACTAATATTAATCCATGATCCATAACACTTTCATTTGCATAATAAGTATCTACATTGGTAATTTCATCTAATTGTAATGTAATCTTTGTTTTTAATGCATCATCTTGTTCGCTAACTAAATAGCCTGCTTCTTCCAATATTTGATTCATATCCCCTGTATTATAAGAATATAAAGTTGAATTATTACTACCACTTGCGACAACAACATAATCCGCATGAATATGATAGATTTCACCATTTTGATTTATTGCGGTAATACTAGATGTATCAGATTCTAATGCATACGCGCATACTTCCGTTAATATCTCAGCACCAGATACTTCTGTTTCTGTCGCTAATAGTTCACCAATATTTTCATTTTCAGTTGCATATTCTGTAACATTATTTGTTTCAGAAAGCATATCTTTTGAAAAGACTACACCCAAATCATTCTTTTGCCATTGAATTGTTTTTTCAAAATCAGAAAGAGAAGCCTCTTCTAAATCATCATCTACTTCTTCATACCTTTGCGTATAATGACCACCATAGCGTGTAATACCGCCTAAAGTATCGCTTTTCTCTACAAGAATACATTGCACACCTAATTGTTGTAAGCGCAATGTTGTGGTCATGCCACTTAAGCCACCACCCACAACGACAACATCTGTTGTTTTTTCGATTTCCTTAGATGGATGTTTACCTGTCGTATCCTCATTCCATTCATTGACATCTCCATGAGCTTGTTGAATCGCATCTTTTATCGCATCTATGATTGCATTAGAAGTTGTTGTAGCACCTGTTTGTACATCCACATTGACAGATTGTTCTTTTTTGATGTTATTGGTCACATTTTTAATTGCTGCTGTTGTAAAGATATCTGCATCAGAATCAGGAGTCACTGTAATATCTGTTATAGTTCCACCATCAAAAGTAACAGAAACTTGCATATTTCCATAATATCCAGTAACACTGCTTTCAAAAGTTCCATCTTTTATGTTCTTACTTTGATTAGAAGAGCAAGCATAATTACATAGCATTCCACCAATCAATAAATATTGAATAATTTTATGTTTCATCATATTGAGTATAACATCTTTATTTGAATTTCTACTGAACATCTTTGTTCCAAATCGTATATCCTTGCAAGAAAGCTGAATCATAGATTGGTTTCATATTATGATCTAAAACATTTGAAAAATGATTTCTTCAAATGTCATCACATCTTTTTGAAGAACTAATTGCATGATGGCATCTAAACAATAAAACTTATAACACTGTGTTGGAGATTCTAATATTCTCGCAAAACGATTCATGTCCAAATCATTTTGATAAACTTTTTCTATTCTTAATTCATTCATAACAATTCTCTAAAACAATACTATCATCTTCTTATTCAGGTTTAAATAGACTCCAGTTAGTAAGCCTCTTTGTTTTGTTTTTCGATTAATTTCACAATAATTTTAATCAGCTTTTTCATATCTAATGGTTTTGAAATATGTGCATCCATGCCAGCTTGCTTTGCGGCTATTTTATCTTCCGCAAATGCATTGGCAGTCATCGCAATAATTGGTACCTTTTTTGCATCTTCTCTTTGCATTGCACGTATCTTTTTGGTAGCTTCATATCCATTCATGATTGGCATCATCACATCCATTAAAATAACATCAATTTCTTTTGGCGCAGTTTTTTCAAACACATCAATTGCTTGTTGTCCATTCCAGGCTTCAATCACATTCGCCCCTTCTTCTTTCAAAAGAAATTTTAGAATTTCCATATTTAATTGATTATCTTCTACAGCTAAAATATTCATTCCTTCTACAGAATACCATTCCGTATCTTCTTTTTCTTCTACAATATTTTCTGATAGATCTACTTCAAAAGGAACTCTGATATCAAATGTTGTTCCTAGATCTTTTTTACTTTCAAATGTAATCGTTCCACCCATTTCATCTACAATATTTTTTGTAATAGACATTCCTAGTCCAGTACCTTGATATTGTGTTTGAACCATTTTGTTTTCTTGTGTAAATGGTTCAAACAAATGTTTTTGGAATTCTTCACTCATCCCAATTCCTGTATCTTGGCATTTAAATTGAATCCATGCATGTGTTCCATCAAAATCCACTTCTTTACAAGTAACATAGATTTTCCCATGATCTTTGTTATATTTGATTGCATTGCTCATGATATTCATTAACATTCTCTTATAATAAATGGAACTACCAATCAATCTATGATGTGTAATTTTGCAGTCCTTTTGTATGATTTCTATTTTTCTTTCTTTTGCTTGTTTATCAATGATGGATAAACTTCTTTGGATTCTTTTACAATATCAAAAGAAACATGTTCTAATATAATTTCACCAGATTCTAGTTTACTCATATCTAAAACATCATTGATGAGTTCTAACAAAAGATTCGATGCATCTCTAATTTTCATTCTACATTCAGCTTGTTGTTCTAGATCGTATTTATAACGATCTGCGATATCTAGCATCCCACATATTCCATTGATTGGTGTACGAATATCATGAGACATACGATGTAAGAATTCAGTTTTGGCTCGATTGGCATGTTCAGCATCTTGCTTTGCTTGAATCAATTCTTTTGTATACGCTTCATCTTTTTCTTTTTGAATTCTATCTTGTTCTAATCGTTCTTCAATGAGTTTTTCTATATTTTGAAAACCAGCAATGATCAAACCATCCGTATTTAATTTACTGAGATTATATTGGTAATGAATGATTTCCCCATTAACAACCATTCTGTAATTTCCAATATATTCTTCTTGCGTAGAAAAGACTTTTTTCAAATGTTCTACACTTAAAGAAGAAATTAAATCTTCTTGATCATCAGGATACACTGATTCTTTGATCCAAGCATTAAAAATAATTTCATAAGAAAAGCTTTTATGAAGATATTGATCAATC
This sequence comes from Eubacterium sp. AM49-13BH, assembly GCA_963650865.1. Lineage (GTDB taxonomy): Bacteria > Bacillota_I > Bacilli_A > Erysipelotrichales > Erysipelotrichaceae > Bulleidia. The sequence goes on from CAVJMM010000020.1 coordinate 34,108, forward strand.
CGATCATCATTTAATTCATCTTCAAATTTCAATACTTTTGCACTTCTTTGATTCAAATCAACAAGATATACATTTCTAAAGTTTCTAGAAAGATTACGGAATATCAATAATTGTTCTTTTAGATTTTGTTCATGAATTTTCTTTTCATTCCATTCTTTTGAAATATCAATCCCATAAAACACACCTTCTAAATGATTGTTTTTAGGATTTACAAACAAACGAAAAACAACTCTAGATTGGTGAATCTTACCATCATCATAATATGCTGGAACTTCTTTCATTATTTCTACTTTTCCAGATTGATATGCATGGATCAAGGCATCTCTTTCAAAATAACGATAAAAATCTCCACGCTCTTCCACATTTGAAGTAAATGATCCAACCCATTGTACCAATTCATCGATTGAACAATTCTGTTTGATATTCAACATTTTTTCAGAACTACCATTCACTAATATAATACAATCAGATGTAACATCCACATAAAAAATTCCCATAGATTCTGTTAAAGAAGCAAATAACGTTTGAATGGAAGATTCATAATTCTTTTGTGTCAGACGAATCGGAGTAACATCACTTGCATATTCAACAAATAACTTTTTACCTGACCATTCCAATATCTTCGTTTTTACGGAATAAATCTTTTCACCATTATCCACTTCAATTCTTGTAGATTCCTCATTCTGTTGAAAAGGGCATGTTGGACATGGTTCCTTTAAACCAAACATATATTCATAACAATGTTTCCCTTTATAATTTTCACCGAACTTCGAAAAAGCTTTTGCGGACTCATTTGCATAAATTAAAAGTTGTGTTTCAGATTCACTAACTTGTATGATTTGATCTGAATCGTCTAATAGTTTTTCTAAAAGCTCTATCATATTAGGCATATATACTCCCTTCTCGCAAAATAGAAGAAGCAATTAGTATTTTGTGAGCACATCAATTAGTTATATTATAGTTTTATATCAGTAGAATTACAATTTCAGTTTACAGATGACGCAAATATCATACAATGGTAAAATATCGTAAGAAAAAAAGGAAACAATCATGAAAAAATTCATTACATTATTATGCATATTCTTGATATTACCAATTAGTGCATGTACAAGAGAAGAAACAAGCACAGCAGATACAAGTCTTTCTTATTCTTTAACAGAGGAAGAACTCGATGAGAAACTAAGCAATGCAAATATTGCCGTACTAACAGGTGGGGTTGATGAAGCATTGGTTCCACAAGATTATCCAGACGCTACGATCTATCCATTTTCAAGCAATAGCGATATACTTGCGGCTGTATTAGCGAATAAAGTTGATTATGGATTATGTTCAGAATCACAAGCTATCCTTTCCTCTCATGCGAATGATTTTAAATTTGAATATTGTGAAACACCACTCTATGTGATGGGAAATGCATTTGCGTTAAGCAAAGAAAATACAGAATTAAAAGACAAAATCAATGAATGTATTCGTACATTCAAAGAAGATGGCATTTTAGACGATCTACAAATGAAATGGGTCATTGATAATGCCTATACAATGGAAGATGTACCAGTCATAGAAGATGAAGATGCGCCAGTATTAGAAGCAGCAGTTAGTTGCACAACGGAGCCATTTGCGTTTATTTATAACGGAAAACCTGCAGGCCATGATATCGAGCTCATCGAAAGAATTGCATATCAGCTTGGTATGAAAGTGGAAATTCAACAAATGGATTTTTCCGCAACAATCACTTCCGTTGTCAGTGGCAAATCTGATGTTGCCTTAAGTATCACACCTACTGAAGAAAGAGCAAAAGAAGTAGATTTTACAGATATTTATCATAACGAAAAAATCGTAGCAGTATCCAAAAAAGAAAATATCAGCAATGATTCATGGATAGAAACAATCAAAGATTCTTTTGCTGGAACATTCCTAACCGAAAATCGTTGGAAACTATTTGTGAGTGGTGTAGCAGTAACCGTTGTGATTTCCGTATTCTCTTACTTGTTAGGAACGATCATTGGTGCACTTTTATGTTTGATGTTAT
>CAVJMM010000021.1:0-33243 GCA_963650865.1 Eubacterium sp. AM49-13BH
ATCGTAGCTAGTTATATCATTCAAGAATTAATCAAATAAGAGCATCGCTCTTATTTTTTTGTTGTAAAATTCACTGTTTAATTTTACAACGAATTAAACTATACTATGGATGAAGGAGATTATTACTATGCCAAACATCAAACCTATATCTGATTTACGAAATTACAGTGAAGTGCTACACGATGTATCATTGGGCGCTCCTGTTTTCTTAACAAAGAATGGTCGAGGAAAATACGCAATATTAGATATTCAAGATTTCGAACAAACGCAAGCAAAACTTCAGCTTCTTAATGAACTTTCAAAAGGACGTAAATCCGGTGAAGAAAATGGATGGATTACATTAGAGGATGTAGAAAAAAAGCTTGGTATTTCAAATGAATAATGTCCATTTATCTGAAGAAGCTCAAAACGATCTTATCGAAATCAAAACATACATAGAAAAAGAATTATTAAATCCATCTGCAGCATTAACAACTGTCAGAAAAATCACAAAAAGTCTTAAAATTCTACAAAGTCATCCATATATCGGAGCCCCACTATCTTCTATCATTGATATTCAAAGCAATTATCGTTTTATTGTCAGTGGAAATCACATGAGTTTTTATCGTGTTTGCGATAATGAAGTTTATATTGATCGAATCCTTTATGCACACCGAGATTACATTCGAATTCTATTCAAATAAGAGCATCGCTCTTATTTTTAATTTGCAAAGACCAAACAATCATCAATAAAGAAACAACAGTCAAAACAATCAACAATAGAATGGAAGAATGATACGAACCACTCAAATCATACAAAAAACCAACAAATGTCGTGAATAAAGCATTTGATATTGTTCCTAACAACGATATTTTTGGATAATACATATTATAACTTTCGCGGAATAAGTTCTGAGATAACAAAACTGGTCCAACTGCACTCATTGCATATACCATTCCTACAAGACCTGCAGCAATCAACATCCAAATCGTACTCGTAGAAAAGAAAACTAATATCACAAGACCACACAAAGTTAATATTCCATACACCAACAATGATTTTTCAATGCCCAATTTATCAGATGCGACACCTAAGACTAATTTACTAACTGTATTCATTACCATAGAAACTGATACCATCAAAGCACCTGTCGAAGCATCAATTGTCATGGAAGGAAAATGTTGCGGTAAAGCTGTAGGCCCAGCAATCGCAAATGAATAGATTGCGACAACTAAGAACGTTGTAAAAGCGACTGCCTTTGTAGAGACTTGTTGTGAATTGCTTGTATTGGAATCTTCTCTGATTTTGTTATTTAATGAAATCGGCAAAACGACACATGGTAAATAGCATAAAAATGCTAATAAAGCTTCTATCATATACGTCATTCTCCAGCCAATAGAAGCTATCACAGATGATAAAATTGGTGATAAGATTGCTCCAGCAAGGCCAGAAAATCCCAACGCAATACTCGTCGCTAATCCAACTCCATTTTCAAAATGATTGTTAATTAAGATTGTCACTAACACAATTCCTACAATGCCTGTAGATAAACCTCTAATTGCATTCAGCACATACAAAAGAAGAACAGAACTACAAACAGATAATAATCCTGTACAAATTGCATAGATGCAAGAAAATGCAAAAACCCTTCTTTTGAAATTTCTTTCCCGTATCAATTTTACTGTTAATAATCCACCAAAAGCATAAGAAATGTTCGATATCGTTAAAGTTAAACTAATAGCACCTTTTCCAACAGACAATTCATTGGCAATTGGTGTAAAGAATATCCCTGAAGTATTTGTTAATAATCCAACGGACGAAGCAATCATCAAGCAACATACAATTAACGCAAGTATTTGTTTTTTCGTAAACATAAAAAATCTCCTGAAAGAACTATATCAAATAAATGTAAGCTCTTTCAAGAAGATTCTTTTTCTATTCTTTATTCACTTGTAATATCTGCTCCAAAGTATTTTGTAGAGATTTCTGATAATTTACCTTCACTTCTTAATTCATCAATTGCTTTATTGATTGCTTCACGGAGCGTATCGTTATCTGTCCCCTTCTTTAATGGGAAAGCATACTCTGTTGTTTCTTCATCTGTAACTGCTACTTTTAACTTATTAGAATTACTTGTTGTATTGAAATAATCTTGCACAGAAGTGTTTGCGTTAATTGTAGCGTCAACTGTTCCATTTAATACAAGATCCATTGTTTCACCTAATGTATCTACATTTGTTACTGTAGCACCATTATCTTCACCCATTGCAGCATATGTTGAACCAGTAGAATTCGCAGTTGTTTTACCATTCAAATCAGAGAATGATTTGATATCTGTTTTATCTGTTTTTGTAACAATGACTGCGTGATCATATGCATAAGCTTCTGTAAAGTCATAAGATAAACTTCTTTCATCTGTTACATCTACGCCATTTGCCATCATATCAAATGTTCCTTGTGCGACGCCTGTTAAACCACCATCAAAGTTTACTTCTTTAAATTCAGGCTCTACACCAAGCTTTTCAGCTACTGCAGTTGCAACTTCAACATCAAATCCAACGAGTTCATCTGTTGTTTCATCATGATATGTAAATGGTGACCAAACACCTTCTGTAGCGATTGTGATCTTTCCAGCTTCTTGAATACGTGCTAAGTGATCTGCTTCACTTGAAGTAGAAGTTGTGGATGTAGTAGATGTTGTAGATGAACAACCTACTAACGTTGCTGATAAAATTGTTGTTAATAAAACATGCATTCCTTTTTTCATAATCTTTCCTCCTTGTTTTATCAATGTGTACTTTCTAAACGTAGAAATTCTTTTGTTCTTTCTTGTTTTGGATGTTCAAAAAATTCTTTAGAAGTTCCTTCTTCTATGATATTTCCACCATCCATGAAGATAACATGATTGGATACTTCTTTCGCAAATGACATTTCATGCGTCACAACGATCATTGTCATTCCTTCTTTGGCAAGGTTTCTCATAACATTCAATACTTCCCCAATTAGTTCAGGATCCAATGCACTTGTTGGTTCATCAAAATAGATGATTTCTGGTTGAAACGCCAATGCACGTGCAATGGCAACTCTTTGTTGTTGTCCACCAGATAATTGAATTGGATATCGATTTGCACGTTCTTTCATTCCAACTTTTTCTAACATTTCTAATGCGATTTTTTCTGCATCCTTTTTACTCATTTTTCTAGCACATGTCAGTCCTAGAGTAACGTTTTGTAAAACTGTCTTATTCGAAAATAAGTTATAGTTTTGAAACACAAATCCTGTTTTTTGGCGAATATTACGAATATCTTTTTGATTCATCTTTGATAGATCATATGTTTTTCCATCAAATACTATTTGTCCTTGATCTGCTTTTTCTAAGAAGTTGATACAACGCAATAATGTTGTTTTACCCGATCCACTTGGTCCTAATACCGCAACGACATCACCTTGATTCACAACTAGATCAACTCCATTTAAGATTGGATGATTTGGTTCAAATGATTTATGAATATCTTTGATTTCTAAAACAGACATATCACTTTGTACCTCCATAACTTGCTAACTTCTTTTCACCAAGTTTTTGTAACCAAGAAATCACAGTACAGAAAATCAAATACACAATTGCGACTTCAATATATAAAGGCAAATAAACATAAGTTCTACCAATGATTTGTCTTGTTTTCATAAACATTTCTACAACGGTAATATTTGATGCCAAAGAAGTATCTTTTACCATCGATATCAATGAATTTCCTAAAGAAGGAAACGCAGTACGAAATGCTTGTGGTAATACAACATGCCACATGATTTGCATATAATTCATACCAACACAATATCCAGCTTCCATCTGCCCTTTCGGCACACTTTCTAATGCGCCACGAATCGTTTCAGCACAATACGCACCTTCATTTAACGCAAATACAACCACTGCCGTCACAAACGCTGTCGTTTCAATTCCAAATGCTTTCAATCCATAGAATCCAACCATCAACTGTACAAGTAATGGTGTTCCACGAATGATCCAAATATAAAATCTTGATATTTCTTTTAATACTGGAATCTTAGCATATTGAATGAGCGCTACAATTACCGCAATCACAATTGCACAAACAAAAGAAATCAACGTTAATGGAATTGTCACTAATATTCCTGGAATTAATATCTTTGTAAAAGATTCACTCAAAATCTGTAATACTCTTTGATCCATACACTTCTCTCCCTAGATCATTCATTATTTTACGAAACAATCATTTTTCTTTCTACTTTTATGCTCATATCCAGTTTCCAAATAATATCTTATAGAAAACCAAAGAATAAACAATTCAAATTTCAAATAAGAACAATCACTTTACCTTATGAAAAAATCATCCGTTTCCAGATGATTAATGTAATATTGTAGATAATACTTTATTTACTAATTTCCCATCTACTTGTCCTTTATAGTTTGCCATGATTTCTTTCATGATAGGACCTTGTGCTTTCTTTGTTGGTTCTAAACCTTTATCTGTTAAGATCTTTTGAATCACTTCTGTGATTTCTTCTTCTGTTAATTGTTTTGGCAAATAAGATTCCAAGATTTCAATCTTCTTCTTTGTTTCTTCAATCAAATCCGTACGATCACTTGGTGTTTGTTCTAATGCATCACGTGTTTGTTTTAATTCTCTTTGCACATATGTCAATTCATCTGCTTTTGATAATTCAACACCTTTTTCTTTTTCACCTAACGCAATTCCAGAAATCACCATACCCAACACTGCTTTTTTTACAGTATCATGTTCTTTCATTGCTTGCATGTTATCTTTTCTTAATTGTTTTAATAATTCGCCCATGATTCTTCACCTCTACATTTCATCTTGTATTTGTCTTTGGAATTCTTTACTCAAAGCTAATAAATCGTTATACCATGCTTTAAAGTATGGTTTTATATCATCATCTTGAATTCTCTTTACATTCTTTTCTGTAATTTCTTTTTCTCTATCAGAATTTAAGATTGGCAATCTATTTTCAATCTTATAATCAATTACATCTCTAACAGTTTGAAATCTTTCTTCAAATAATTTCGCAATTTGTTCATCAATTTCATCAATTTTCTTTCTGTCATTGTCTAATCTTGTCATTTTGAAACCTTCTTTCAGAAAATAATCATAATCTTCACTTAAAGATTATATACTTTTTCTAATTTTTTTGTGTTTTATGTTACTATTTTTAACATAAACAAGGGAGATATCTATGGGAAAGAATTTTGTATTTATATCGCCTACGTTTCCAAAAACATATTATCAATTTCCAGAAGCTTGGAAACGTATAGGTGGTACTTCACTTTGTATTGGTGAAGATTCATATGAATCATTGAGTGAAGAAATGAAAAATGCATGTGATGAATATTATCGTGTTGATAACATGCAAAACTACGATGAAATGTATCGTGCAGTTGCTTGGTTTGCGCATAAACACGGAAAAATTGATTGGCTAGAAAGTAACAATGAATTCTGGTTGGAACAAGACGCAAGACTCAGAACAGATTTTAATATCACATCTGGTGATAAAGAAGATTCAGTTATGCGTTATAAAACAAAGTCCAACATGAAAGCTTACTATGAGAAAGCTGGTGTTCCTGTTGCTCGTTATCATATGGTGTCTACATATGCAGAAGGCAAGAGGTTTGTTGATGAAGTTGGTTATCCTGTGATTGTAAAACCAGATGATGGTGTAGGTGCTAATACAACTTGGAAAATCAAAAATGATAAACAATTAAAAGATTTCTATAAACAAAATCTACAAACGCAATACATCATGGAAGAATTTGTTCCTGGTTCGATTGTTTCTTTTGATGGAATCGTAGACCAAGACAATAATATTATCTTCCAAACTTCACATGTATTCCCTGAACCAATCATGGATATTGTGAATGATGCAGATGAATGTTGGTATTATAGTGAAAGAGAAATTCCAAAAGATCTTGTAGAAATGGGAACTGCTGTGATTAAATCTTTTGATATCAGAGGTCGTTTCTTCCATACAGAATATTTTAGATTGTACGAAGATAAAGAAGGCTTAGGTAAAAAAGGAGATCTCGTAGGACTAGAAGTAAATATGAGACCTCCTGGAGGATATTCACCTGACATGATGAACTTCGCCAATGATATTAACGTTTATCTCATCTATGCAAATATGGCTATGTACAATGAAGGGTTGTATTCAACAGATCGTCCATATCATTGTGTTTATGTTGGTAGACGCGATAAGTATGCTGGACATTATACAAATGGATCTACTTCTATCTTCTCAAAATATGGACAATCTATCGTTATGCATGAAAGAATGCCAGATTTGATTGCCTCCGCAATGGGAAATGAATTCTATATTGCAAGATTCAAAACAAAGAAAGAAGTCAAAGAATTTGTAAACTTTGTCTATAAGAAAGAAAAGGTTAAGAAATGAAAACTGAATATTTCAAAGAATACTCAAATAATCTAGGAAGAGATATGGAATTCAAAGTTTATGGTCATGCGGGAAGACCATTCCTTGTATTTCCAAGTCAAGATGGTCGCTTCTATGATTATGAAAATAACGGAATGATTGAAGCTGCCAAAGATTATATTGAAAGTGGAAGAATCCAAATGTTCTGTTGTGATTCCAACGATGTGAATTCATGGTCATCCACTTCTTGGGATAATCGTTGGAGAATCGAACAACAAGAAGCTTATATGCGTTATATCACAGATGAGCTCTGTCCAAGAATCTTTGATATCAACGCAAGTGCCAATGGTGGAAACTACGCAAATGGAATCATGACAACTGGTTGTTCTATGGGTGGAACACACGCATTAAATTCACTTCTCAGAAGACCAGATATCTTTGCGGGTTGCATCGCACTCAGTGGTGCATATAACGCAAGATTATTCTTCCCTGATTATTTTGATGATCTTGTATATCAAAATTCACCAGTGGACTACATCAATGGTATGCATTATGATGATCCAAAAGTAGAGATGTATCGTCACAAAGATATTATCGTTTGTTGTGGTAGAGGTGCTTGGGAAGTACCTATGCAAGAAGATGCAGGCAGAATGAAAGAACTATTTGAATATATGAACATTCCTGCTTGGGTAGATTTTTGGGGGAATGATGTCGCACATGATTGGCCATGGTGGCAAAAACAGCTTCCTTACTACCTAAATTTCGTTTGTTAAACAACTTTTTTAAGAAAATGGAATTTTTTGATTCCATTTTCTTTTACTTTCTGATAAAATAATCAAGCAATGCGGATATGGTGGAATTGGCAGACACGTCAGATTTAGGATCTGATGCCCTCGGCGTACAGGTTCAAGTCCTGCTATCCGCACCATTAAAAAGGATGTTGATAATTCAACATCCTTTTTTTTCTTATTCTTCGTCAAAAAGTATCCATCTTACAGTTGTATCTTTTTCACAAGAAAATAATAAATTACAATAAATAAAACTTGTGGGATTATCAAAATCCAAAGATTTGTATAAATTAATCCATATTTACATATTTTTGTTAAAGAGATTCCATCTACAACATAATTTGAAAATTCATGAAATTGAAGGAACCAAATTGTTGGAATCATACAAATATTCATTATCAAAAAACAAATAATTAAAACACGTATATTATTTTGTTTGTAGATTTTTTGAATGATATTTTCAATTGCTCCTAACTGTTTTAATAATTGTATTCTTTCTATCTCATTTTCATAAAAACCAAGTTGGTTTCGATATATTTGCACAAGAACAACCAAACTAAATAGTAATAAGAAGCCACCAATATAACTTATTTTTAACAGAATTGTAGAATACTCTTCTTGTTGTTCCACTCTCTTATTCTCAAAGGTAATTGTATTATTTTTATTGATCATTGACATCAATTTATCTGTCACATCATAGGATGAATTTTGGTTTCCATACGCAATTGTTTGATTATATACGATCGTATCTAATCCAAATAATTGTTTATATAGTTTTTCTGATACAAATACTGTTCCCGAAGAGATATTTGTATCAACATTAATTGTAGTTAAACGATTCAATACCTTTTCACACTTTATTTGTGTAGATATACCATCTGCTTGTATAGAGATTTCATCTCCACTTCGAATAGAAATAGATGTACTATTTACTTCATCCTTTAAATCCGCCTCTACAGCTTGTACTGTGCCATCCTTCATTTCTGATAGATCCATAAAATAACAGATTACACTTTCACCATTTAGAAAAGATGTTTTATCTTCTAAATCTGTAATATCATTCCAGATATTTGAATCTTCAGGTAATAAAACAATGTCAATTGGTAATCCTTCTTCTGTAGTATCAATGTATTTATTTCTGAGATAGAAATCATAGTATGGATCATCTTCTTGATTTTTATAATTGAAATAAATGAAATTTGTATTGGTTCCAATATAACTTGCTTTAGAACAATATTTCACACTTTGAATACCTTCGGTATTTTTAATTTGTATGATTTGTTCATTTGTAAGTCCATTTTTTGGACTACTTGTTTTCCATTTGTAGGCATATCCTAAATTTTTCTGATTCCACGTATAGGATTGATATGTAGTTGAGATATTATACATACCACAAAATAAAATGATTAAAGTACAAATAGGTAAAAGAATAGTAATCATTCTTTGTTTTCTTGTTCTCTTTTTTTCAAGGTCTAGCAACACTTGATTTGTAAAAGGAATATCTATGTTTCTTTTGATATGTTTTATAGAATATTTTGAAATATCTTTTCCATTTGTTACAACGTTTAATTTCTTTAGAATAGAAAGTTGAAGTGCTTGTGTAACAAATACAACAAAGAAAGATAGAAGTAACGAAAGAAGATATGGACGATATGTTAATAAAAACTGCATTTGTTTCAAAAGAATATATTTCAAAAACAAACAAATAATCGTTGATATTCCACAAACACTCACCCAACTAAAAAACCATTGTTTCCCTGTTTCCAGATAAATTCTTTTCTTTAATTTTTTGTAACTCATACCCAAACTCAAAAGAACACGATTTCTATAAATTTGTTTTTGATATGTTGATATTTCAATATACATTAATATCAAAAATGATACTGCACTTGTTACTAACAACAGTGAACCATTCTCAAAGAAATCATAGAAATTAGTTGCATTTGTCACAAAACTATAGGAATTATATACAAGTTCACTCTCATTCTTTTCATTGATCAATGCATTCAATTCTTGCATCTGATTTTCATTTTGATAATCCCCAAGAAAGAACAAATGACGTTCCATTGGTATACCATTAAATTCTGAAACAATCGCTCCACAGATCGAATGCTCTTGCGTAAGCCAATTTGTTGTATAACTTTTTAAGATTCCACTCAAAATATATGTTTGTTTTTGAATTATTCCATCACTAGTTTGTATAGATAACTCAATTTTTTGGCCAACTTCATATGGAATCGAAAGTAGATCTAACATACTACTTTCCATTACGATTTCATTTGTACTTGAAGGATATGTTCCTTCTAAAAAATCTAATTGTTCTAATTCCTGAAAAGATTCATCAACAGTTCCAATCGTACCTACAACTGTATTATTTCCATTTATAATTTCACCATATATGATCATTTCTCCATATTGTTGAATAGATAAATGATTTTTCAATTGTTCTTCAGAATGTTCAGTGATATCAAACGCAACACCATTATGAAATCCATAAATCTTCTTTCGTTGATATGTAGTTTGTGCATTTAAACTATCTAAAGAAAACGAAGAAAAGAATAACAAAAAGATGGAAATACAAATTCCAATAAATACTTTCTTATTCTGAAAGCATTTCTTTAATATTCTATGATTCATGATAATCACCAATCAATCTTCCATCTTCGATATGCAAAACAACATCTGCACTTCTAGCGATATCTAAATCATGCGTTACAAGAATAATGGTAGGTTTACACATTTCTCTGATTTCCAATAACAATTGGAGTACTGATTCACTTGTTTTCTTGTCTAAATTTCCAGTAGGTTCATCACAAAACAAAAACTTAGGATGATTAATAAACGCTCTACCAATCGCACATCTTTGTTGTTGACCTCCAGACAACTCGTCTGGATATTTATCTTTAATGTCTGTTATTTGTAGTTTCTGTAAAATTTCATCGCACCAAGTTTCATCTACTTCATCTCCATGCAATACAATTGGCAACAAAATATTTTCTTTCACAGTTAATTCTGGTAATAATTGATAATTTTGAAATACAATTCCAACGTTTTTCTTTAAGGATTCTTTTTCTTTTTCATTCATTGTAGATAAAGATTTACCTTCATAAAGAACATCTCCTTTATCCATATCAACCAATCCACTTAATACATGTAATAATGTACTTTTACCTGATCCACTTTTCCCAATGATACTATAAAAACAATCTTCTTCAAAAGTAGCTGAAATTCCTCTCAATGCATATGCAGCGTGATTCCCTTTTCCATATGTTTTATGAATATCTTTACACTCTAACATCTTCATAGATAGCACCTCTTTCTTAGAAGAAATATAAACAATCAATCTTACAGTTCACTTTCATCGTATGTATGACTTCCAGATAATATTGGAAGTTTTATTTCAAATACATTTTTATTTTCTGATTGAATATTATATGTTTTTAAGGAGCCATGATGATTTTCTACAATCATCTTTGCCATATGTAATCCAATCCCATAATGTTCAGAATTTGTTGTATGAAATCTTTCAAAAACATGCGTTATTTCTTCTTCAGATATCATTCCAGTTGTTATAACTTGTATCAAAATCAATTGTGCTTGTTTTCGTATTATGATCAAAGTATCATCTTTCCCGTGTTCTAACGCATTTTCTAAAATCGTAATCAAACTTTCTTTGAGCCAAGTTTCATCACATTTGATAATCATAGAAGTTAGATCTGTTTCTAAATGTATTCCTTTGTTCTTTTGAATTGCGAGTGGTTTTACAACTTCCATTGCTTCTTGCATCATCAAAATACAATCTTGTTCTGCAAAGTAAAAGCGTATTTGATTCGCACTCATTTTTCGATCCTTTAAAAACAAAGTAATCATATTGGACATTTTTTCAGCTTCTTCTTGCGCCATATCAATTGAATTTTGATCTTGAGGATCAACTTTGATTGTTTCCAAACATAACTTTAATCCTGTTAATGGTGTTTTCAATTGATGATATAAGTTTTCTTCATATTGTTGCATTTGTTCTTTATCATTGATCAAATGCTTTTCTAGATTTTGATTTTGATTACGCAATTCTCGATTGTCTCGTTCCAATTGATTTTTTTGATTTTCATCTTTACGATTGAAATAAATCAAACTTGCACATATTACGCCTTCTACCAACAAAACAATTCCAAATACAGGTAATATCTTTTCACAGACTTTTTGGGTAATATAAAAATCACCAGAAGAAGCATATCCACTATTTTCTAGTTTCTTTTTCCCTGTCTGAATATTTTGTGCACGCTCATGATCTTGCATGTAATTTTGGATATCTGAAACCGTAATATTTTCATTTCCTAGGAAATAGAAAAACTCATTTTTTTCAACATGTAGAAAGAAGAAAAATAACATTCCTATACATAATAAATTGATACTGATTCCTATAATAATTGACTTCTTCATGTATTTTCCTTCCAACGATATCCAATTCCACGAATCGTTTCAATTGGACAACAATTATATTTTTTCATCATCTTATTACGAAGTCTGCTTACATGAACACTTAATGTATTATCTTCTACAAAAGAATCATTTCGCTCTGTAATTTTATCTAATAGTACGCTTCTAGTAACTAAGCATCCACGATTTTTTAATAATTGTTCTAGAAGAACAAATTCTGTATTGGATATTTCTAAACCAACATCTTGAAATGAAAATTGGTGTCGTGAAATATCTAATTTCCACTCATCTACAATAATCATGTCATAGTTCTTATACGTATAAGAATTTCTACGTAATTGTGCCATGATACGCAATTTTAATTCACGCATAGAAAAGGGTTTTACGACATAATCATCTCCACCACTTAATAATCCTTTTTCCAAAGAGTCTTCATCATCATTAACAGTCACAAAAATAATTGGCATTGTATATTTTTGTCGTATTCTTTTACATAGATCAAATCCATTATCTTCTTTCAAATTCACATCTAACAAACATAACTCAATCTCTTGTTCTTGTACTATTTGGAATGCTTCCTTTTCATTTTTAGCACAATAACTGAAATATTGATCAGATAATAGAAAATCTAATTTATTACGAATGATATCGTCATCATCTACAATTAATATCTTCTGCATGATAAAACTCCTAAACTTAGCAGAATTTTATCACCGTTTTCTTACATTTTCATGACATTTGTTCATTCTATAGAAATCTCTCATTTTGGCATAATTATCAATCAAGCATTGATTGATATAAATTTCAAGGTTGTATTCCATTTATTTTTCAGTAAGATAAATACGTTGAGCGATAAATAAATTGCTGGTTATTTACACTCAAAAAAATGTCCTAGTCGTAACTCCCTTCGTACTAGGACATTTTCATATTTATGTATTATTTTTCAATCCAATCACTTGGAACATCTTTCATAGAAATCAGTTCAATTTGTTTTTCTTTGATCCATTGTTTGATTTCATCACTACAAACACATTCAAGATCTTTTGCACGGCAGATATTAAAACTACTCAAATCAAATAACTCTGCATCTACATAACCAGTATGCAATACAACATAACCATATTCTTTACCAGAAGATAACATATTTCCCTTATCCTCTATCAAATAATGAATTGGATCTTCTTTTGCCTGTGATTCTAAAGAACCATCAAATGCATACCATCCCATACCACTTGGCGCAATATCACTTCTTTGCATTAACGCTGAAGTCCAAATACAACCATATTTTTTGGCTAGTTGTTGTGATACTTTCGCTGTTGTTTTTGTGCCATACGCATGACCATGAATATAATCTGGCTTATGACCAACAAGGTCAATGTATTTTTGAATCTGTGCATCAAATTCATCATATAATTCTTGTTCACAACCACTTAAATGATCATGATCATTTTCATCTGTATCCAATGCACGATTTTCCCTACTTCCTAAAAACATTCCATTTTCATGTGTAAGGGTAGGAATTTGATCATGTGGAAGTAAAGAAGGTCCAGTAGAAGCATTCAAATCAATTCCAAAGGCAATCTCATTTAAATGTGGTTGGATCCATTCAAATACTTCTTCTGCCCAAGGCATGTTAGAAAAGAAACCAGTATTTTTTACAACACCATGTTCGATTCCATAAATACAGCCTCTAGCCTGTGCTCTTGTAATTCCATAATCATCTGATTGAACTAATAATTTCATATTTTTTCATTACGCTTTCTTTTCTTCAAGTTCTTTTTCTTGTTGTGCTTCTTGTTCTAGCATTTGTTTATCATACGCTTTGATAAATGGAATATAAACAAGTACATCAACAACAAACATGATACATCCAAAGATCAAACCACGTGCACCATAGGATACAAGATTTGTTACAAAGAATGGCACGAAGCTACCCGCGCTTGCACCTGTTGCATAACCTAATAAACCTGCACTTTGTAATGCATATGTTAACCAAACAGAAATTGTTGGTGTGATAATTACCCAAGGGATGAAGAAGATTGGATTTAAGATCATAGGTAAACCAAAGTAAGCCGGTTCATCTACGCCAAAGAAAGATGGAAGTATTGCAAGCTTTGTGATGGATTGATTGGATTTCGATTTACAAACAACTAACGCTGCAATCAACAGTGGCAATGAACCTGATCCATAAGATAGATATCCACCCGTAACCATATTAGGTAATGCTTGACCTGCTTGATAAGCTGCCAAGT
Organism: Eubacterium sp. AM49-13BH; assembly: GCA_963650865.1. Taxonomy (GTDB): domain Bacteria; phylum Bacillota_I; class Bacilli_A; order Erysipelotrichales; family Erysipelotrichaceae; genus Bulleidia. The sequence continues at coordinate 13,878 of CAVJMM010000021.1, forward strand.
TTTCCATTTGAAGCTGTGTAAACAATAACATCATGATAGGCATAACTGTCATACCACCATGAATACCAAAGAACCACATTGCATATAAAACAACAACGATAACCCATTCCCCAAAGATATTAGCACCTAACATAGATAATGGTGCAGATACAACGGTATAGATTGCTTGTTGGAAAGATCCTATAGATGTTAAAGCAAACACACCAGAAATAGCACCCCAGAATACAACGGTAATTGCACCAGGAATCAAAGCTGTAAATTGTTGTGCAACTGCAGGTGGTACTTGTTCTGGAAGTTTAATCTCAATATTATGACTTTCACAGAATTTGAAAATTGCCGCTGTAACAAAGGCAATGATCAATGCCGCAAACATTCCAGTAGAGCCAAGCCATTGTGTAGATAAAGTTGACGCACTGTAGGAATCTGCAGCAGCTTCATATGGTGTTACAACTAAGAATGAAGCTAATGATACAAGTCCTAATCCTACATTTCCAGATTTTTTGATGTTATATGTTGATGCACATTCATATGCAACTAAAAACGCAACATAAACACCTAGCAATCCAACAGTAAATTGATAAATTGCACCCAAAATACTATAAATTGGTGTTGATTGTAACCAAGCTTGATAGCCACCAATAGATAGCCCTTTGAATAATGATGCAAATCCACCAATCATGGTAATTGGCATCAAGCGCATAAATGCACGTTGTATCGTCTGTAAGACACGGTTATTCGCAATCTTTGCAGAAAACGATACTAATGAATCTGTTAAGTTTTTCATTTTCTCCTCTTTTCTTGAATCATCGATTCAGTGATTCATCCTTCAATAAGATAATACAAAGTTGATCAGGCTTTATGTAAGCGCTTCACCTCAATAACAGTATTTCACGTTTTGAATTGTAAGTCAATATATATATTGCTATTTTGAATTGTAATTCATTTGCTATAATAGAAATACAGGAGTAAAACATATGACAATATTTGAATTAATGGATTCTAAAAAAAATAAATATACAAAAACAGATTTACAAATATATGAATATATCAAAAAATTCCCTGATAAATTCCAAAACACTGCAATCTCTGATTTAATTGAGAAATTTGGTTTCTCACAAGCATCATTAACACGTTTCGCAAAAAAGTTAGGATTTGCAGGATTCAATCAATTTCAATATCAATTACAATGTGATATTTCTTTACCCCAACAACAAAGTGAAACAAGATCTCAATACTATGCAAAATTTCTTGAAATGACAGAAACATCGATCAATCAAGAGGATTTAGAAAAGATTTCCAACTACGTAAAAAAAGCAGATCGTCTTATTTTTGCTGGCAATCATATTTCTTCCATTCCAGCCAATTATCTAAATCTTTCTTTTGAACTGTTAACAGATAAGGCAACTGTACTTCTTCAAGAAGGCCAAACATATTTCAAACTCAAAAAAGATGATATCTTTATTTTGTTTTCATCTTACACAGGAAAAGGTTTTAAAAATCTTCCTACAAAATTCAACAATGAAGGTATTCATACGATACTTGTCACATTAACACCCAAACATCCATTAAGAAAAGAATTTGAGACTGTTTTTGTTTTACCTGAATCACAATCTATACATTCTGGTAGAACTGTATTAACAGAAACATTTGCTTATTTCATGTTCATTGATTTATTATTAGAAAGCCTAAAAGAGAAAAAGTGAGAAATAATGATTCATGAAATATGTAAAGAAAACAACACAATGTGCAATTGAAAGCGATTACATGCGTATTGCGATAGATGAAGCAAGAAAAGGAATCCACAACCATGATGGTGGTCCATTTGGAAGTGTAATTGTAAAAGATAACCAAATCATTGGGCAAGGTCATAACATGGTACTGAAGAACAACGACTCAACTTGTCATGGAGAAATTGCCGCAATTCGAAATGCTGAACAAAACATTCAAAGTTATGATCTATCAGATTGCGTTTTATATACTACAGGAGAACCATGTCCAATGTGCTTGGCTGCTTGTCTATGGGCAAATATTAAAGCTGTATATTATGGATGTACAATCCAAGAAAATTCCATCATTGGATTTCGGGATCAAAAATTTGATCAATTGTTTGGTGGAAGAGAAGCATTTCAAGATTATTTAAAACAAATCGATCACGATGCATGTCTTGAGCTATTTGAAGAATACAATGCGTTAAACGCAACAAAATATTAAAAAATACTATCAAGCTAAGGAGGAAAAATTATGGCAATGGTATTAGGTGTTTCTGTTTATCCAGAACAAGAAACAATCCAAGAAATCGATGACTATTTAAAACTCGCAAGTAGTTATGGTTTCACAAAAGTATTCACAAGTATGTTTTCTGTGGAAGGAAGCAAAGAAGAAGTTGCGGAATACTTTAAAAATTTCACAGGAATTGCGCACAAGTATGGAATGACAGTATCGGGTGACTGCAATACCGCATTCTTAGATAAAATGGGTGCAAATGAATCTGATTTAACAATTTTCAAAGAAATGGGAATTGATTCTATTCGTATGGATCTTTGTTACAACGATGAAAGAGATGTTACATTGATCAATAACAACTATGGAATTGGTGTTGAAATGTCTGCAGGTTTTATTAAGCCAATTGATAACGCAATCAATGGTGGCGCAAATATCAACAATATGATTTGTTGTCACAACTTCTATCCAGAAAGATACACTGGTGCAGATCTAGAATCCACAATGAATGTGAATAACCATTGGAAAGAAAAAGGTGTGAAAGTCGCAATCTTTATTTCATCCAATGTTCCCGGTGCACATGGACCTTGGCCTATTCAAGAAGGTCTACCAACATTAGAAGATCATCGTTGGATGTCCGTTGCTGATCAAGTAAAACATTGTTTGACAATGGATAATGTAGATGAAATCATCTTTGGTAATGCATTTGCTTCCAAAGAAGAATTTGAATCAATCAAAGAAACAATGGATCAAGTCTATGTTAATATTCCTAAGAAAGAAGAACTTGGCCCATTCGCTGAATATATTCCACACGGTGAATTTAAACGTATTCCATTTGATATTGAACTATCAGATGGTGTAACAGATTTAGAAAAGAAAATCCTTTATTACGAAGCACATTCTGCAGGTGAATATTTATACTACATGATTCGTTCTAGATGGACACGTATCTTCTTTAAGAAAGAAAGTATTCCATATAGAGAATGTGATAAAAAAGTATTCCGTAGAGGCGATGTTGTTATCGTAAATGATAACTGTAAACATTATCATGGTGAATTACATATCGTACTAAAAGATACACCAAACGATGGTGAAAAGAACTACATTGGACATCTTTCACAAGATGAAATGTGTTTATTAAATCATTTCAAATCTGGAACAACATTCTGTTTTATCAAGAAATAAACAAAAAGAGGCTTTCTAGTCTCTTTTTCATTTTCCACCAATTTTGCTTAAGAAGATTGCTAACAACAAACCAATTGGTGCACTGATCCAAGTAGAAATCCAAAATCCATTAAACCCAATCATTGGCACTAAGATAATACAAGCGATAACATTGATACCAATCTGTCCTAAATTAGATATCAAATATAATCCCATCTTTTGTGCACCTCTTAATCTCGCCTCATTTAAATGCTTTTGTGCTTGAAAAATATATGTAAAACCTTCATAGGCTAATATCGTACATCCATATGCAATTGTTTGTTGATCATTTGTAAATAAACACATTAATCCTTTATTCAAAAATACACAAAGGAAAGCCACAAACAAAGAATATACAAATAATATCTTTCTCCCCTCTTTTAAGCCTTCATGAACTCTCTCCAAATTATTTGCGGTCGTATTTTGCGCAATAAAAAATACAATCGATTGTACAAAACCATATACCGCCATCATGAGTAAACTTGATATCTTATTCGCACATGAAAAACCTGCAATTGCCGCAACACCTAATCCACCTAATAAGCTTTGTCTCACTGTAACGATCAAGGTGCCACTTGCTTGTTGTAAAGAATTTGGTGCAGATAAACGAATAATATCTTTGGCATATTCTATCTTTAACATCGTTGGATCAAATGGAACTTCTAATTCTGTTTTGTTTAAGTAATACAACATGAAACAAGCACCTGAAACTTGAGAAGCAGCAGTTGCCCATGCAGCACCCGCAACGCCAAATGGACCAACCATTATAAAATCTAAAATAATATTCATCAAACTCGTCGCAATGATGGCATACAATGGAACTTTTGAATTCCCACATCCCATAACACATTCTTTTGTTAAGTCATAAACCATCAAAAATGGCAAACCCAATAAATAAATTCTTCCATATACAATTGCTTCTTCTAATATTTCACTTGGTGTTTGAATCAATTTCAACATCCAACATAGTCCAAACCATCCAAGTATCAACATGATCAAAGCTAAGATTAAATCCACAAATATTAAATTATAAAATATTTCTGCCATCTTACTTTTTGATGCTGTTGGTTTATTGGAAGCAGTCAATAGTCCACCACCCAATTCCATACCACCAGAAACAAATAAAAAAAACATCAAAGCAGTTGTTGCGTTGGAAACTGCAGCTAATGCATTTGCATCTAATTTCAATCCAATGATCATTGTATCTGCCACAGAATAAAACTGCGTTGCCATCATACTCAGTATAATTGGCAAAGCATATTTTAATATCGCAGGTCTTACTAGCCCATTTAACAATGCATTGTTATTTGTGCTCATTTATCGTTCCTCATTTTGTGCTTTTTTGTTTTTTCTCATTTTCTTATATTTATACATCATTGCATCTGCTTCATTCACAACATCTTGGATATTTTGATTATCTGGATCGTAGTATGCATAACCTACCGTTACACCAGGCAATCTCTTTTCTTTTTCTCTTAGTTCTTTAATGGAATAAAAGAAATCATGATTCAATGTATTTACATCATCTAAGTGACTTGTTAATATCACACAGAATTCATCTCCACCATATCGAAAACACTTTCCATACTTTGCATAATTCTTTTTAATTGCAGATCCAATTTCTTTTAATGTATGATCGCCAAAAGCATGTCCATTGATATCATTGGCAATCTTAAAATTATCTACATCAAAAAATACAACCGCACATTTCTTATCCATATGAGCAATACAATTCTCATATCCTCTTCGATTTAATAATGAAGTCAATTCATCAATTTGTTGAATCATCTCTAAAGTAAATACATATAACATCATAGATGCCATGGATAACGCTAAATAATCTACTTTAATATTCTCATCCAACAACTGTAATACAATTCCTGACCCTAAAAACACTGCGATCATACATAAGAATTGTGTTCCATGATATTGATACTTTTTCATATTCCCTAAAATGATATACATTGCATAAATTGCGGAAATAATATAAGAAATAATATAGATAAAATAGAATTGTCCATGATGATAACAATTAGATGCATCAATATACCAAATGAAACCAAAAATCCCTGACAAACATTCCAAAACAAAATGCCCAAACAAAAACAAAACAATATACTTCACATCTTTCTTTTCAATAATCCAAGAAAAAAGAAACGCAATCATTGGCGCAATCGATAATTCCACAACTTTCATTGCGACATGTAAAAAATGGAGTGGTGCTGCAACACCCTCTAAGAATACAGAAAGCCATTCACAAATCGCCGCAATTACAATCAAACTATATAACCAACGAAACAATGATTTTCTTTCTAAAGATAATGAGTTACTTTCTCCAATGCAGAATTGTAATACCGTCATGGAAAACACACTCAAGAATATAATCGCTGTATAATATTTGAACATGGCTTTCTCCTCTCAAATTCATCATCTAGTATAGCCGATTCTTAGAACTTTTTATAGAAACAATGTTATTATTTTAGAGGGAGGATCTTATGAAAAAAACGATTCATTATTTTTTGATTTTATCTTTATTATTCTCATTCACAGGATGTAAAAAACAACTCGCTAACGGAACAGCTACTGTCTTATATACAAATGATGTACATGGATACATCAACAATAAAGTAAAAGATGGTGACGAAGAAGTGGATGGATTATCTTATGCCAATGTAAAGGCAATGAAAGATGATTACATCAAAGAAGGAAAAAATGTATTACTTGTAGATGATGGAGATCATTCTCAAGGAAGTGCTTATAGTGGTTTGAATAGCGGCGAAGATATGATTGATCTCATGAATGATACTGGTTATGATTTAGCCACATTAGGCAATCATGAATTCGATTATGGTCAATATCAAGCTTTTCATTTGATGGATCTTGCAAATTTCGATTATGTTTCTTGTAACTTCTATAACACAAGTGATAAAAGTCTTGTATTAAAGCCATATAAGATATTAGAAGCAGGAGATTTAAAGATTGCGTTTATTGGAATCACAACACCAGAAACAATCACAAAATCTACACCTGTCTACTTCCAAGATGAATCTGGAAACTATATCTATGGAATTTATTCTGGAGATGATGGAAAAGAATTATATGATTCTGTACAATCTGCAATTGATGAAGCTTCTAAAGAAGCAGATGTCGTAATCGCTATGGGACATTTAGGTGTAGAAGATGGTTCTTCACCATATAGAAGTATTGATGTCATTGAAAATACAACAGGTTTAGATGCTTTTATTGATGGTCATTCACACACAAAGATTGAAGAAGATCATGTAAAAGATAAAGCTGGAAATGATGTTATATTAACACAAACACAATCTTACCTTGCTTATATTGGACAAATGGATATTACAGTTACAGATGGAGAAGTATCTATCTCAACACAATTAATTGATCACTATGATAGTCAAGATGAAACAGTCAAAGAAAAAGAACAAACAATTGTTGAAACAGTAGACAAAAAATTAGATCAAAGTGTCGCCAAAGAAAGTGATCCTTTCTATATCAATGATCCTGAAACTGGAGAAAGAATTGTACGTAAAATGGAAACAAATCTAGGTGATTTAACTGCAGATGCTTTCTATTGGTATTTCAACGAAGAAAAAGATATGGATTGTGATGTCGCAATCAACAATGCTGGTGGTATTCGTCAAGATTTCCCTGACGGAATCTTAACCTATAGAGATTGTAAGAGTTTGATGCCATTTGGAAATGTAATTTGTATGGTTGAAGCAACTGGTCAGCAATTATTAGATGCATTAGAATTCTCTGTTAAAAGTTTACCTGATGAATCTTCTATCTTGCATTGTGCAGGTATGAAATATCAAATCGATCTGAGTGTAGAACCTACATGTAAAGAAGATGAGAATGGAGCGTGGGTTGATAGTCCATCAAGTGGAAAATATAGAGTTCATGATGTAGAAATCTATAACAAAGAAACAAAAGAATATGAACCAATCGATTTAACAAAAACTTATACTGTATCTGGTGTAAATTACATCTTAAGAAACGCAGGTGGAGGATTATCCATGTTGAAAGATACAAATGTTGTATTAGATTATGTTGGTGAAGATTATATGATCTTTGCGGAATACTTAGCTGCATTTAAAGACAATACAATTAACACAAAGAATTCTCCATTATCTAGTTATGAAAATTACATGATAGATTATGAGAATATGTATGGAGCAGGAAGAATCATTATCAAATGAAAAGAAAGTGTAGTTCACTCTAGAGCTACACTTTTCTATATTTTTGAATCACTTTCATCATTTCCTCTTCTTGTAAAGGTTTTGTTAGATGCGCGTTCATACCAACATCTAAACTTTGTTGGATATCATCCGCAAAAGCATTGGCAGTCATCGCAAATATTGGAATATCCGGATTAAATTCACGAATAATTTTCGTTGCTTCTAAACCATTTAGAACAGGCATCATGATGTCCATAAATATCATATCAAATGAACTTGATGTTTCTTGCATACAATCAACAGCCATTTGTCCATTTTCCACAACGGTTACTTGAATATTATGTTTTTCAAGTAAGAAGCTTGCAATCTCTGCATTCACTTCATTATCTTCTACAACTAAAGCTGACATACCATCAAACTGCATATCCACTGTTTCTTCATGTTGCTTATGATTATTTTGATCAACTTCAAAAGGAATACGAACTCTGATTCTTGTGCCCACATCTTCAATGGATTGCATTTGTAATGTTCCACCCAATAATTCTGTCAATTGTTTGGAAATCGTTAAACCAAGTCCTGTTCCTTCATAATTTGTTCTCGCTTTTGTTTTATCTTCTTGCGTAAACATTTCAAAAGCATGTTTTTGGAATTCTTCACTCATTCCAATTCCATTATCTTCACAAACAAATTCATAAACTGCGTTATGCCCATCAAAAGATATTTCTTTCCCTGAAACAATTACCTTACCATCAGTTTTATTATATTTGATGGCATTACTTGTAAAATTCAATAAGATACGTTTCAAATAAACTGCACTACCAATCAAACAATCATGTTCTACACCATCAATATCTTTGGATATAAATGTGACGCCATGTTCTTCTGCTTGCGCTTCAGATACCGCATTAACTTCTTTTAAAACCTTCTTTAAACGAAATGGTTCATTTTTAATAATGACAGTTCCTGATTCCAATTTGTTCATATCTAAAACATCACTCACTAATGATTGTAAATGATTTGTTGACTGCCATATTTTTTCTCTGCATTCTTCTTGTTTATTTGGATCTTCTTTATAGTATTCTGCAATTTCCAACATTCCACGTATTCCATTGATTGGTGTACGAATATCATGGGACATTCTTCTTAAGAAACTCGTTTTTGCGTTATTCGCACGTTCTGCTTCTACCATTGTAGAATGCAATCTTTCTTGATATTCCAATTCTTGTTTCTTTTTTTCATCAATATCATTCACTGCCATCAATACATGCGTAACATTTCCTTCAGAATCTCTTTTTTTAACAATGAAATTCAAACAATACCATGCACCATTTCTTGATTTTAAATCTTTTGAAATTGCTTTTTTATCATGCAATCTTTCCGCTAATGTTTCAAAATTGATAAACTCTTCAATTTCTTGATGAAATTCGTCACTTACATTTTTTGAAAAGAGTAATTGTTTAAGTTCATCTAAGTCTCCAACTCTTCCATTTTTGATATATGAATTTTGTGGTCCAGAAACAACCATATACGTTTCTTCCTTCAAATTCACAACCGCAATTTCTTTATAAAAAGTACTTAACGCAGAAATAATTTCAACATTTCGCGTTGCTTCTTCAAATGCTTTTTGTAATACCAATTGATTTTGATGTTCTTGACGAACAATATCATCTATTGGACGCATACCAATCAAGACCTGAAAATGATCCACTGATTGATTCATTAACGCAATCTTTGCATGAAAGAATTGATTTCCTGCGTGATTTGGAACCATTGTATGACGATAATCAATCGTATCTTGTTTCTTTAAAACTTCCATTAAATTTTCTTTGGAAAATACATCTAAATAATCTGGAGAAGCTTGTTGAATAACATAGTTGTTCCAAAAATAATGAAATAATTCTGTAAAAGAAGTCTTTTGTTTTAATTCTTGCATCGCAAAAGCACTATAAGAAAATGGTGTCATTTTAACAACTTCAAAAGAATCTTTTAATAAATCACACCTAATTACAGAAGTATAATCAATACTTAATGCATCTAATAATATTCTTGTTCTTTCTGTCTCATCATTTGATTCATCATTTGCGAATCGATTTGCATCTTCTCTTGTTCGACTGATTAATACAAAACAATATCCATCATGATTTGTAGGAATGATCTTTAAATGAATATATCGACAAATTTCAGAAGAATATTCGTCAAACTCTAATGTTTTATGATTGCAAGCTGCTTCATAATAACTTTTTAACCATTTTGTATTTCCATGCGGATAAGCAATGAGAAAAGGATGTCCTATCATTTGATTTTTGGATAGACCACAAATTTTCAATACTTCATCATTACAATAGACAATTGTCCAATCTTTTGGTTTCTTCTTTTCATCAAACAGAATTTTAACAACATACATTCCTTGACTACTTTGTTTCAAAATATCAAACAATATATCCTTTTCTACGATTTCACGCATTTTCATTTATCCTTTAGTTATTTGATCAAATGATACCCATTGACCATCTTTATCTGCTACCCAATCAAAATGGCCACCAGACTCTTCTTTTGTATAGTCAATGGCATACCATGTATATGTTCCATCTCCCTTAACAGCTCTTACTGGATATGTTTCATCTTTTTTCACTGTACCACATTTTTCAGATTCAATACCACAATCCACACGTTGATTGATAGAATCCGAAAGGATTGTTATCGTTCCATAACGATCACTTACATGTAAACTATCTAATACATCAGTTAAATCTACATCATCCGCATATGCACCATTCGAATTGGAGTAAGTTACTTCTAATATTCCATAACCATTAAAAATATACCCCAAATATCCACCACCATCTAATGTTAATACCGTTTCATCTACATCATTTTTTTCAGAATCATTCACATGTCTTAATGCTTCATATGTGTATTCACCATATGTATATTCACCTTCACTATATGGATCTCCACCAATACCATTTGGATAACTCTCTAAACTAGCAGTGATTGTAATCGTTACTTGTTCATGAGAAATTGTGACTCTATCTTCTTCTAGATCAATATAAGGACTAGCATAGCCATCTATTTGTACTTCCCATTCATTTGGCAAAACAAAAGAAATCAAGCCTGTTAAGCCATAAGTTCTTTCTTCCTGTTTTGTTTCTTCTTTTGTTACAGAAGAAACTTCTACATCCTTAGAAGATTTTGTTGTACTAGAACATGCACATAAACCAATTGTTAGAAAAGTAATGATTATCTTTTTCATAACACATTCCTCTCATTTACTTTAAGTTCATTTCTTTTTCAATATTTGAATACCCTTGTTGTTTCCAATTTCCTGCATGTGATTCAAATGTATCATCTCGATACTCTCTAGAATCATCGTTTGTACCAGAACCAATGCGAATTGTTCCATCACTATATAAGAAAATCACATAGAAAGCCCAACCATCATCACTTGAATCTTTGGATTGTATCGTATAGTTATTGATACCTCTGTTTTCTAGATAATGTTTTACTCTATCATGTTGTGCAATACCACCTGTATTATCATAGCTTTCACCTTCAATTTTGATAGAACCACTCACAAAACAAGTCATTTGTTCTTTTCCTACAACAATTGCGACACATGTAGGATTTCCTTCAAATGTTGAAGAAGTAAATTCTATTTCTCCAGAATTCATTCCTGCACTTAAAGCAGAAACGATATTTTTGGCATTTGATTTATCCACTGCTCTTCGACTTTGTTCTAAATGACTATTAAAAATTGGAATCGCAATCCCCACAAGCACCGCAATCACCGCAACTACGATTAATAATTCCACTAACGTGAAACCTTTTTGTTTTTTTATTTTATCTTTCATTTTATCCTACGATTTCTTTAACCGTATTATAACTCAAAAAAATAGTAAACAATCAAAAGCTTACTATTTTTGTGTATTTTATTGTTTAAATTTCAATAATCCATTATTTTTACGATTCGAATGTTCTTTATTCCAAACACTACGTAAGAATAAACCAGTAAATAAATATTCTTTCGCATCATCCACCAAAATCAAATCAGGCATTGATTCTTCATCCACAAATGATGCCATGTCTTTCTTTACTTCATTCACATCAGAAATGAAATCACTATCAATAAAGAAAGCTTCTACACCAATTGTTGCTTGCATGACAGATAATAGTTTTGCGATTTTCATACTTTCAGAATCCTCATTTGTTTCAATGAATCCTTGAACTTTTTGTAATTCCCCCGCAAAATATCCTTTCCCTCTAACAAGATGTCCATTGATCATGACACCAGCTTCTGTAATCTTTGCGTTCTTTCTAAAGTAGATCAAAGAACGATAATGATCTTTTAACCAATAAAGTCCTGTTACACACATATTCGCATCATTATAAACAAGCGTTCTCTTTTTGAAATGATCTGTGATGATATTTTTGAGATCTTTTCCACCTACAACACCATGATTTACTTTTCCATCTATCGCAACATTGATCATTGTTGTATTTGGATATTGTTTTAATGTTTCTTCAATTGTCTGTAAAATACTCTCTTCGTCAATCTTCTCTACAGAATATGTATCCTCACCTTTTACAACACCATGTTCATAATAACGATAGGATATTTCTTGATTCAAACAAATAAAAGTTAGAATATCTTCATTTGTTTTGAAGTATTGTGACATGCGTACACTATTTGGTGTCTTTTGTTCCTTAGAAACTTCTAATTCTTTTTGTAATAATTCAATCAATTTTGGTGCATCATATCCACCAAAGATCGTAGGAGGAATATTAATAATCACAGCATCTTTCAATGCTTCTTGAATTTCTTTTCTCATAAATGAAATTTGTGGAGCTAATAGCACTGCATCATATCCAAAACCATTTTCTTTAATTTTTTCTACTGAAATTGCGGAAAAATGATAATTCAAATGCATTGTTTCAGCAGCTTCATTTAATGCAGAGGCAAAATAAGAAGTTGTTAATCCACCTGTACAAGATAATAAAACTTCTACATGATTTTCTGCATTCATAGAAACCAATGCTTTTTCTAACTCCTCAAACATCAAATGTGCATGTTCTACAGTATTCATTTGAAAGTGCAAGAAGAATAATGTTGCATCATCTTCTAATCGATCAATTCTCAGTTCCATGATTTCTTCAGGATAGAAGTTTACTCTTCCTAAATATTTTTCTGTTGATAATTCAATATTACCAGAATCATTTTGTGATATTTTGTAATCATCACTTTCATGCATGAGAATCCATTTAATATATTGTTCTACTAATTGTTTTCTATCTTCCATAATGATCTTTCCTTTTTTCTTTATTATACACCTTTTATTTTTTCTTTCGTGCTATACTCTATGTTTGAAAGAAGTGATTGTTATGACAAAAAACAAATTATTTAAACTCGCACTCATCAGTTCCTTGTTTGTAGGATTTACAGGATGTCAGAAAAAAGATGAAGTAGAAGAAACAAGTTCTACTACGGAAGAGAAAACAACTGCAGTTGTTAAAACAGCCACCGCAAACAATGTTGAAATGGATTATGTTACTTTTGGAAACGGAAAAAAGAACTTTGTGATTATTCCTGGTTTATCAATTCATAGTGTTATGGGATCCGCAGATGCAATCGCACAATCCTATCAAGATTTCACAGAAGAATATACAGTTTATGTTTTTGATAGACCAAAAAATATGAAAGAAGGCTATACAAACGAAGATATCGCAAATGATACCGCAACAATTTTAAAGTCTTTGAATTTAAACAACATTGATATTTTTGGTGCATCTCAAGGTGGTATGATTGCGCAATGTATTGCGATCAATCATCCTGAACTTATACATGGCATGATTCTCGGTTCAACATTATCAAAACCAAATGACACATTCACACAAGTTGTGAATGAATGGATTGATTTAGCACAAAAGAAAGATGAAGATGCGTTGTTAGAAAGCTTTGCACAAAAAGTATATTCCAAAGCTACATTAGATGCTTATCATGATGTATTGATTTCATCAAACAAAGGGATTACAGATGAAGAATATGAAAGATTCATCATACAAGCAAAAGCTTGTTTAACATTTAACTGTTATGATGCATTATCTTCCATCCAATGTCCTGTTCTTGTATTAGGTAGCCAAGGAGATCAAGTCGTCACTTCTGCTGCCTCTCAAGAAATCGCAAATAAACTAAATTGTGAAATCTATCTCTATGACACAAACTATGGACATGGTGTATATGATGAAGCAACAGATTACAAACAACGTTGCTTAGATTTTTTGAATCGTAATTAAAAACTAGGATCATCTCCTAGTTTTTGTTTACCAAATATTTAATCGATCATCTTCACTAAGATACATTCCATCACCTTCTTGTACATCATACGTATCATAGAATTCTTGGAATTGTTGTACAACAACATTTGTTCTCAAATAACATAATGCATGGACATCTACACTCATTAAATAGATTTGATAACTTGGTAGCTCTACTCTTGCCCACATATGAGAATAAGTTTGGAAAAATTTTTCATAATCAAAATCCGATTGATTTTTTGCGATAAATAAAGTCGCTTTCAAACTCGTAATATCTGCCACTGTTTCATTACGCACTTTATCCCCATTCACATATTCATCACTACCATTCTCCGGTTTGATCTGACTCATATAGTCACTCAATTTTTGTGCTTTTGTTTCAAACGTTGATAGTTCATCTTCACTCCACCAAAGATTAACATTTCCATCTTTGTCATATTTTGCACCAGATGGATCAAAAGCATGTGATAATTCATGTCCAATTACAAAACCTAAGGTTGCTAATTTTTCTTCCTCAGACCAATTGATATCATATCCAATCGATACAAGTAATCCATTACAAATGAAAATATCATTAGAAGATGGTTCATAGAATGCATTGATTGTAGAAGCACCTAATTTTTCATCTTCAACCCAATATTCTGTATTCTTTTTTGTTTTTAATAAATCTTTTGTTTGTTGAGTTTTAAATTGATTGATTGTTGCGATAGTATTTAAATAAGATCCATCACTTAATTTCAAAGAAGAATAATCATTATGCTTTTCCGGATAAGAAGCATGTCCTTTGATTGTTTTCAATTTCTCAATTGCATTATTTCTTGTTTCTTCACTTAACCAATCCACTTCAGATAACATCTTTTCATAATATTCCAAATATTTAGATATCATGGATTCTATATCTTGTTTCAATTCTAAAGAACAATATTTCTCTGTATACAAAGTATCTAATGCATCAAATGCATAATCTTGTACAACACTCAAAGCATAATCTTCATCACTTGTTTTTCCGCTAACACCTTGTAAATCATTTTTGGTTGTGACAGCGTAATCATAAGCTTCATAGTCTAAAGATTTCACATTTTCTAATAGCGTATGTACCAACAAATAATTCTTGATCTTTTCAGTATATTCATCATTGTATATGGATCCAATCGCTTTAAGACTTCTTGGATTATATACCGCATATACTTGTGATACATCAAATCCATTATTCTTCATGATATCTACAATTGGATAATCACCTGCAATTTTTTGAATTTCATCTAACGTATATTCATTACGAATCGTTTTTGAAGAAAAGTCACTATCTGCTTGTTCTTCTGTGGAATAATTAGATGGAGCTAGTTCACCTTCAAACGCAATACAAGATTCATAAATTTCTGTTGCTTCATCCTTAGAATAGCCAAGTCGTTGTAACAAATAAGTCGTAACTTTTCTACTATACTCTTCTTCGATTTTCCCATAAGAAGATAATTCTTGATAATCTGCCGGATCTGAATAGACAGTACTTAATTCAGATATATATAACGCTCTGCTATTCGAATCTTGAATAGAATAATCTGTTATAAAACCTGTTAAAGAATAACCAATTGCGGAATCCTCTATAAAGTAATTTGTCAGATCATCAATTGATTTAATATCTGTGATTTTTTGAATGTATGGTTTTATTGGTTCCAAACCAAATTCATTTCTACTATCCCAATCAATTGCTTGATTGTACAAAGTACTAACGACCTCTTCTTCATGCGTATCAATTTCAGAATTATTGATCAAAGATTTTAATTGATCATTTAAAGTATCTTGATATTTTACAAGACCACCTTCATAACTCTTTCCATCTTTGATTGTTGCGGATAAAATCCAATCTTTGTTAGAAGCCGCAAAGAAGTCATCTTGTAAGCGAACATCTGTATCTTCTGTTAAATTTCCTTGTACTTCCGCATTCACCCATTTTGCACCAACGATTGTTTGATTGGCAGTTGATTGATTGTTGGATGGTTGTGCAGTAGAACACGCACCCAATAAAAATGCCATTGCACAAATCCCAACCTTTTTTATCATTTTATCATTCATATTATCATTCCCTTTAGCTATCAAAATTATACCATTATTCTTCTACTACTTCTGTCAATTCATCTAACAGCCATTGATAAGAAGGATGTTGTTCCACAAAATCTTCTAAATAAAACATCATCTTATCATCATCTTCTATTCCATCTTCTGTGTAATATTCAACATCTTTGATACAATGCAATGATGACATTTCATCCATGTCATCAATATCATATTCACGAATTGCGTAATGTTTTTTCTTAGAAGAAAAAACGTAAAGATACACCTCTGTATGCATGCAAAATCTCTTTCCTAATTCATAATCATAGTGGTGATTATTTTGAAAAACATTTGGTTTTACTTTCTTCTTTTTTGGCTCTTTTGGAATTTTCTTATCAATGATATCGGATGGATGTGTTGTGATAATGGATGTTGGAAAATATTGATTTGTGATTTTCTTTTCTAAAGGAATCGATTTTTTATCTAATGAATATAATTTTTGTTGATAAGCAATTGTAATTTCTCTAGGAGATGTAATTTCAAATAATGGAAAGACTTTAGAAAAACCATCTTTTTGATAACGATAAATCCAATACAATCGTTTTTTATATTGTATAACTTGCCCTGCCACAAACTCTTTTGGAATATTGATCAAAATATTTTTCTTTTTTTGATGCAACATTTCATTAATTTTCAAACAATCAATCGTTGTTAAATGATCAATCACAGAAGAAATATGTTCTTTTGGAATCCGTTGTTTCTTTCCTAGATTAATAACACCATCTTTATGCACAGAATAATAATTTGTAGTCAAATCAAAATAGCATCTATATTTCCCTTTACTAGAGCCACAATAACCAACCAAATGATTTTTCTTTTTTTGTGCAACAATATACGGACGAACACGATGCGTCGCTCCAATTTTCGCTAAATTTTCATATTTTCCTGGAGTTAGGGCAATGATAATATCACCTGGTTTTACTGCATCAAATAATGCATCTGTATCCTTATCTTGAAATGAAGGAACAATTTCTTCTAAGGTATACTTATGTTGAAAACGAAAAAAGGTTTTGAAATGCTTTTTAAAAAACGCAATGATTCTTTGCAACATCTCAACACCTCTTTTCTAATTATCTTATTTATAACATGTATAACACCGTTCCTACAATAGCACTCAAAAAAATAACAGAAATTGGTCCAATCTTTTTGAAACGCAACAATATCAAACAAACAACAAACAATCCTATTTCAATTGGATGGATTGAAGAAAAAGATAGCTTTGAAAAAGTAGAAGTCCCAAAGAAAGCTAATAATAATATTGTTAATCCTGCAGATGCAATCATCGCAACAACTGCAGGTCGCATCTGGCCTAAAACTGTTTTCACAATTTCCAAATTGGAAAATTTCTCATAAATATAAGCTAGTAATAAAACAATCATCAAAGATGGTAATATGCATCCTAATGTGCAAACAACAGCACCTAAAAAGCCTGCCATTTTTTGACCCACAAATGTCGCTGAATTAACCGCAATAGGTCCTGGCGTCATTTCCGCAATCGTTGTAAGATCCGCAAATTCGCTCATTGTTAACCAATGCTTTCCATTCACAACTAATGTTTGAATGAGTGGCATTGCTGCATATCCTCCACCAAAGGCAAATGCACCAATTTGTAGGTATACGAGGAATAGTTCTAAATAGATCATGCCACTTCCTTCTTTCTTTCTATAAAGTATCTGAGAATGCCTAAGCATAAAAAGAACAAGATGATTTGTATTGAACCAACATTTAAGAAACAAGATGCAATAAAGGCACAAAGCATTAATAGGATATTAAACATATCTTTTCCACTGATTACTTTTTTCGCCAAATCAATGACAACATCAACAATAACAGCCGCAACACCAGCTCGCATAACTTGTAATGCAGTTTGAACGATTTGATTTGTCGAAAAAGCATCATAAATATTACAAATAATACTAATAATGAATAATGGTGGAATGATTGTCGCTAAAGTAGAAACGAAAACGCCTTTGATTCCTCCAATGCGATATCCAAATATGATCGCACTATTCACAGCTAATGCACCTGGTGCTGATTGTGCGATTGCAGTCATATCTAACACCTCTTCTTCACTTACCCAATGTAATTCATCACAAAACTTTTTTTGCATCATGCTGATAATGACAAAACCTCCACCAAAAGTGAATGTAGATATTTGTAACATGATCCAAAATAATTCTAAATAGGACACTTTCTTTTTCATATTGATTCCTCCACATTTAGTATAGAACTCGTTTTATCATAAATAAAATGCTATTATAGTTATGAATTTATAATATTTTTATTATGGAGGAATCATGCCTACAATTCATACTTTAGAAATTTTTAAAACCATTTATGAAAATCATAACGTAACAGAAACCGCAAAACTATTTTATTGTTCGCAACCCTCTATTTCTAGAACCATCAAAGATCTAGAAAATGAATATCACACACTTCTATTCGAGCGATTCCATCACAAATTAATTCCAACTGATAGCGCAAATATTTTATACACACATGCCATACAAGTATTAGATGCTTACAACACAATGAATCAATCAATGGAAACAAGAAAAGAGAAAATTCGAATTGGTTCTACTGTTACAATTTCTAATACTCTTTTACCTTCTTTCTTAAAACAATTTCAAAATGAAAATGAAAAAGTACAAGCAGAAGTATTTGTCAGCAATGGTGCATCTTTACAAGAAGCATTGTTAACAAATAAATTAGATCTTGCGTTAATCGAAAGTGAAGTTACTAACAATGAACTAGAATCTATTGTGTTTGATTCTGACTCATTGATTCTTCTTGTACCAAATCATCATCCACTTACTAAAATAAAGAAAATCACTTTAAAAGACTTAGAAGCTTATCCATTCCTTCATCGTGAACAAGGCAGTGCCGTACGACAATATCTTGATCAATTATTTGAAAGTCAAGCAATTCATGTCAATACAATTTGGCAAAGTAGAAGTACACATGCTTTATTACGTGCAGTAGAAGAAGGATTAGGCATTACGATTCTACCTAAAAAAATGTGTGAATCAGAAACCAAAGCACATTGTATTACTGCTTTAGAAATCTCACAAAACTCCTTAAAAAGAAATTATTATATTGTTTATCACAAAGAGAAAAAGATAACTCCTATTCTTTCCTCTTTCATTTCTATCTGTCTGAATGCACAAACAAAAAGAGTATGACACTAGTTTACCTAGTATCGTACTCTTTTGCTTAATCTTGTGTACATTGATTCAAAATATCTTTTAAGATTTCTAAACCATAAGTGAACTACTCACGACCTACGCTTACGCTTAGAGGTCTGAGCTTCTTGCTTCATC
>CAVJMM010000022.1:0-30874 GCA_963650865.1 Eubacterium sp. AM49-13BH
ATATTTCAATCTAAGTTAACAAAAAAAGGCATTATTTCCATGAATTTCCAAAAAACAATACCTTGTATACCTAAATTTCACGGTTGACGTGATATAAAAGTGCGCCGCGATGAAAACGGAATTATTACAATTGGACTGAGGAATTTTCTGCTAGATGAAAATAGTCTGAAACTGTAATCGACAAATTTATAAAACATAAGCATGAAAAAACGTGATCAGAATTGATCACGTTTATTTTGTGCTATTAAGCAATAGAATTAACAGCTTTTGCGAGTCTAGACTTTTGACGAGCAACATAGTTCTTCTTCTTAATAGAAGATACGATTGCCTTGTCCAGAGCCTTGTTAGCTACGTTATACGCCTTGACAGCTTCTTCTTTGTTACCAGCTTCAACTGCTACAAGAACCTTCTTGATTGCTGTCTTTAGTTCACTCTTTTGTCCAGCTTTGGCATTCTGTCTCTTCAGGTTTGTCAATGCACGCTTCTTTTGTGACTTGATATTTGCCATGAGAACACCTCCATCCTTCTTCTCAGCAGAAACGATTATATCAAATAGACTTTTAAAATGCAATGAAATACTTTCAGCTTTACGTTATAATAAATAAATCTATAGGAGGAATGAGATGAAAAAGCCTAGAATGATATTTTTTGGTACGCCTGAATTTGCGGTAAGTATTCTACAAACAGTGATTGATATGGATTGTAATGTTGTTGCGGTTGTATCACAACCAGATAGACCAGTTGGTAGAAAACATATTCTAACACCAACACCAGTACACGCTTTAGCTGAAAAATATCAGATTCCTTGTTTACAACCAGAAAAGTTAACAGAGAATGTAGATATGATTTTAGAATATCAACCAGATTTGATTTTGACATGTGCTTATGGACAATTTGTTCCTTCTAAAATCTTAAAATATCCAAAACTTGGATGTATTAATATTCATCCATCACTTTTACCAAAGTATCGCGGAGGTGCACCAATTCATCATGCTATTATGGCAGGTGAAAAACAAACAGGTGTCTCCATTATGGAAATGGTAAAGAAGATGGATGCAGGTAAAGTATATGCACAAGTGACATTGGATATTGGTGAAGATGAAACACAAGCAGAATTATCTCAACGTTTGAATGATGCCGCATGTCAATTATTAAAAGATTCTTTACAGGATTATATTGATGGAAAATTGCCTGGTGTAGAACAAGATGAAGATCAAGTTATCATTGGAAATAATATTTCTAGAGAAGAAGAGGAAGTACATTTTTCTTTAGAGGATATTGATGAAATCTACGACCATATTCGTGGTTTGATTGATTGGCCGATTGCGTATGGAAAATTAGATGGAAAAAGAATCAAGTTTTATAAAGTGAGAAAAGAACAAAAAGATGTGCATGAAGCAAGTGGAACGGTATTAGGTTTTCATGATCATGCATTAGAAATTGCTTGTAAGAATGGCATATTAAAAGTTTATGAACTTCAAATGGAAGGAAAGAAAAGAATGGATGCTGATGCATTCAAAAACGGATATGCCAGTGAAGTTGTTGGAAAGGTATTTGAATAATGGATCAAAAACATATTAGAAACTTTTGTATTATTGCACATATTGATCATGGTAAATCTACTTTAGCGGATCGAATTTTAGAAATGACAGATACTGTGCAACAAAGAGATATGAAATCACAGATCTTAGATGATATGGATCTGGAAAGAGAAAGAGGGATTACAATTAAGTTGAATGCTGTTCAGCTTTCTTATAAGGCAAAGAATGGAGAAGAATATCTTTTTAATTTGATTGATACACCAGGTCATGTTGACTTTTCCTATGAGGTATCTCGTTCTTTAGCTGCATGTGAAGGGGCAATCTTAGTGGTTGATAGCACACAAGGTGTACAAGCACAGACATTAGCGAATACATATCTTGCCTTAGATAATGATCTAGAGATCATTCCAGTCATTAATAAAGTAGATATGAATAATGCACAACCTGAAGTTACAAAAGAAGAAATTGAAAATATCATTGGATTGGATTGTAGTGATGCACCACTCATTTCTGCTAGAAGTGGTTTAAATGTTGATCAAGTCTTAGAACAAATCGTAGAAAAGATTCCTTGTCCTACAGGGGATCCCAATGCACCATTACAAGCACTTGTATTTGATTCCTTCTATGATCCTTATCGAGGTGTTATCGCACTTGTTAGAATTCGTGAAGGGGAATTAAAAGTTGGTGATAAGATCCGTTTTATGGAAACAGGTGCAGAGTATGAAGTATTAGAAGCGGGTATTCGTAATCCAAAAGAAGTCAAAGTAAATAAATTAATCAATGGAGATGTTGGTTGGTTTGCGGCTAGTATGAAAGATATTCATGAAGTACAAGTTGGTGATACTGTCACAAATGCAGACAATCCTTGTGATAAACCACTAGAAGGATATCGTAAATTAAATCCAATGGTATATTGTGGTTTATATCCAAGTGATGCTGCAAAGTATCAAGATCTTCATGATGCGTTAGATAAATTACAATTGAATGATGCTTCTTTACAATATGAACCAGAAACATCACAAGCATTAGGTTTTGGCTTCCGTTGTGGATTTTTAGGTTTATTACATATGGATGTCGTACAAGAAAGATTAGAAAGAGAATATAATCTAGATCTAATTGCGACTGCACCATCTGTTATTTACCATGTATATTTGGCAGATGGATCTATGGAAGAAATTGATAACCCAGCCAAAATGCCTGATGCTTCTAAGATTGACCATGTAGAAGAACCATACGTAAAAGCTTCTATCATGGTCCCTGATCAATTTATTGGTGCAGTAATGGAACTATGCCAAAAGAAAAGAGGTATCTATCAAACAATGGAAATCATTGATGCGGGTAGAAATACAATCATTTATGAAATGCCTTTATCTGAAATCATCTTTGATTTCTTTGATCGATTAAAATCTTGTACAAAAGGTTATGCTTCTTTAGATTATGAATTGATTGGATACCGTAAAGATGAACTTGTGAGAATGGATATTCTTCTAAATGGAGAACCAGTAGATGCTTTATCAGTCATCATTCATCGTTCGGAAGCATATCATAGAGGAAGTGAAATTACTTCAAAACTAAAAGATTTAATTCCTAAACAACAATTTGAAATTCCAGTACAAGCTGCAGTTGGTGGTAAAGTCATTGCACGTACAAACATCAAATCTCTTCGTAAAAATGTATTAGCGAAGTGTTATGGTGGTGATATTTCTAGAAAGAAGAAATTATTAGAAAAGCAGAAGGAAGGAAAAAAACGTATGAAAGCTGTTGGATCTGTTGTGATTCCACAAGAAGCTTTTATGGCAGTTCTTTCAATGGATGATGAACCAAAGAAATAAACCAGAACATTTGTATGTTCATGTTCCATTTTGTAAAACAATATGTTCATATTGTGATTTTGTGCATTCTGTTTATCAAACAAAACTTGTAGATGATTGGTTAATAGCATTAAAGAAAGAAATAGAATATAAAGATATTAATCCAAATCTTAAAACAATCTATATTGGTGGAGGTACACCTAGTTGTTTATCAAATAAACAATTAGATTCATTATTATCTTTATTAGATCCATATTGTAAGAATGTAATAGAATATACAATTGAAGTAAATCCAGAAACAATGAATGAATATAAAGCATTGCTTTTCAAAAAACATCATATCAATCGTATCTCGATTGGTTTACAATCAACCAATGAAAAACTTTTAAAGTTAATGAATCGTCATCATACATATGAAGATGTAAAAGAATGTATTCATTTATTAAAACAAAATGGAATCAATAATATTTCATTAGACATCATGTATTCCTTACCGTTTCAAACAATGGAAATGTTAGAGAAAACAATTGATGACGCATTATCATTCCATCCAACACATTTATCTTTATATTCCTTAACGATAGAAGAAAATACATTGTTTTCTAAAAAAGGATATACATCATTAGATGAAGATACAGAAGCTGATATGTATGAATATTTAGTGGATACATTAGAAAAGAATGGTTTTTATCAATATGAAGTATCGAATTTCAGTTATGGTGACCATGAATCAATGCATAATCAAGCATATTGGAATTATCGAGATTTTTATGGAATCTCAAGTGGGGCAAGTGGGAAAGAAAATCATATACGATATGATAAAACAAGAAATCTAAAAGAATATATCTTAGACCCTTTGAAACGAAATGATCTTGTTTTAGATCTAAAAGATGAAATGTTTGAAATGTTGATGATGGGAATTCGTTTAAAAAAAGGAATGAATCTTGATTTATTTCAAGAAACATTTCATCAATCCTTTCTAGAAGTTTATGGTGATAAAATTAGACCATTATTACAAAAAAATCTAGTAGAAATAGATGATCATTATTTTAGATGTAGTAAACAAGGATATGAAATCATGAATTCGATTTTAGTAGAATTGATGTAGGAGGTACTATGGCAGGAAGTTTAAAAAAATCAAATGTAAAGAAAAAAAGTCAACGTGCTTTAGAAATAGCGGAACAAAAAAGAATCGAAGAAGAAAAAGAACAAGCTAAGAAAGATGCAGCAATCAAAAAGAAGAAAAATTATAACAAGAATGCACTTGATACAATGTTTCCATTGTATGGTTTGATGTGTGCAATCTTATCATTCTTATTCAATCAAATTGGAATCTTTTCTCTCTTTGCACTTATTCTAGGTTTTTTAGGAATCAAAAGAAATGCAGATCGAAAAGATAACTTCTATAAGATTGCGATTGCGGATGTTGTAGTAGGAGCGATTACTGCAGTCTTATTTGTGCTATATATTACAGGAATCATTCAACATTAATACTTGCGCATCAAGTAAATCAATGGTAAAGTATTAAAGCTTTTGGACTGGGAATATCGTTCCTCTGACGTTATGCTCGGTGTAGAAGTTATTAGAAAGAAAAGAGGAAATTACAATGTTATCAAACGAAAAGAAAGCTGAAATCGTAAAGAACTTTGGTCGTAAAGAAGGCGATACAGGTTCTACAGAAGTACAGGTTGCTTTATTAACAGAACAAATCAATGTTCTTACAGAGCACATGAAGGCTAACAAGAAGGATTATTCTTCTAACCGTGGTCTATTAAAGATGGTTGGACGTAGAAGAAGTCTATTAGCTCACTTAAAGAGCCAAGACATCAACCGTTACAGAGACCTTGTACAAAAGTTAGGCTTAAGAAAGTAAGATTCTTTAAAAATGTCACTAGATTATATCTAGTGATTTTTTTATAATACATATATGTCGTTTATTGAATTTAGAGATGTAAAAAAGATCTACCATGTTGGTGAAGTAGATATTCATGCCTTATCTGGAGCAAGCTTTCAGATTGAAAAAGGTGAGTTTATTGTCGTTGCTGGAGCATCAGGTGCTGGTAAAAGTACGATTTTAAATATTCTAGGTGGGATGGATACTTGCACAAGTGGTGAAATATTAGTAGATGATAAGAGAGTTGATTCTTTGAATGAAAAGCAATTAACAGATTATCGTCGTTTTGATATTGGATTTGTATTTCAATTTTATAACTTGGTACAAAATCTAACGGCTTTAGAAAATGTAGAACTCGCTACGGAAATCTGTAAAGATCCATTAGATCCTTCAGAAATCTTAGACAAAGTTGGATTACAAGATCGAAAAAACAATTTTCCTTCTCAACTTTCAGGTGGAGAACAACAACGTGTTGCGATTGCTAGAGCGTTAGCGAAGAATCCAAAGTTATTGTTATGTGATGAACCTACAGGTGCATTGGATTATGTTACGGGAAAACAAATCTTAAAGCTTCTACAAGAAACATGTAGAAAACAAAATATGACAGTCATCGTTATTACACACAATCTTGCGATCACACCAATGGGAGATCGTGTTTTAAGAGTGAAAAATGGACAAATTGTTTCTGATACAGTCAATGAACATCCACAGGATATAGATACAATAGAATGGTAAAAGTAAAGATAAATAAAACTAGAAAAAAGGATATATTTCGATTGATCCGTAATACAAAAGGAAGGTTCTTTTCCCTCATGGCAATTATCATCATTGGTGTTGCTTTTTTCGTAGGGGTATCTGGCAGTTCTTATGTGATGGGAAAAAACGTGGATGCATATGCAGATGAAACGAATTTAAAAGATATTACTATTTATTCTAATTACGGATTTGATGATGAAGATGTAGAAGCGATTAATCAAATGAGTAAGGTGGATAAGGCAGAAGGTAGTAAGTTTGTTGATGTTCTAGCTAATAGTTCAGAACTTTCTAAAATTACTAGAATCCATTCTTATTCTGAAAATAACACAATTAACCAATTTGTTTTAAAAGAAGGTAGATTACCAAAGAATAAAAATGAAGTACTCGCAGAAAAGGGTACAGATATGGCTGAAACATTTCCATTAGGCGCAAAGATTACGTTATCTAGACCAGATGATGATCTATCAGATTATTTGAATGTAACAGAAGTAACGGTTGTTGGTTTGATTGATACACCTTTATATATCAATGAAACAAAAGAAACTTCAACATTATCTAATCAATATATTTCAACTTATCTATATATTCCAGAAGAAGCATTTTCTTTAGATTATTACATGGAAATCAATGTTCTTACAAAAGATGGTAAATCTATGTATGCTTTTTCAGATGAATACAAGGACTATTGCGCAGAAGTCAAAGAAGATATTCAAGATATTGGAATCATTCAAAGTAAGCATCGTAGAGAAACAATTATTGATGATGCTAAAGAACAATATGAACAAGGGTATGAAGAATACAAAGAGGCTTTAAGACAATATGAAGATGGTATTTCAGATGCAGAAGAAAAAATCCAATCTTCTGAAGAAGAGTTAGAAAGTGGCAAACAACAAATCTCTGAAGGAAAACAAACTCTGATTGATTCTCAAACGACTTTAAATTCTGAAATTGCAAGTAATCGTGCTTTATTAGATCAAAAAAATGCAGAATTACAAACGGCTCGTCAACAATTAGAAGATGCAAAGAAGCAATTAGATGAAAATGCAGATCAAGTGGAACAAGCTCGTTCCATTGTGAATTTGTATGATACGTTAACGAAGCTCAAAGCATCTTTACCTGATAGTGATGCAGAGATAACGGATAATGAACAATATCAAAAAACATTAGAACAACTAAAACAATTAGGTATCATTGATTCAGATGATTATGTTGTTTCACAAGTAAAATCAATTATTGATTCTACACAAAATAAAATCATAGAAGAAGCAGGCATGAGTATTGATGAAATCAAAAATCAGATTCAACAATATGATGATGGTTTGCAACAATACAACGAGGGAATCAATCAAGTCAATTCTGCTCAAACACAAATCGATTCCGCATATCAACAATTAGAATCCACACAAGCTTCTTCCCAATCACAAATTGATTCTGGTTGGAAAGAAATCAACGAAAATGAATCAAAGATTACAGAAGGTGAAGCATCTTTAAATGAAGGAAAAGAAGAATTAGAAACCCAAAAGATCACAGGGAAACAACAATTAGAAGCCGCAAAAGAAAAACTAGATAAAGCAAAACAAGACATTGAAAATCTAGAAACAAGTAAATGGACTGTGTTAGATCGTACACAACATTATGGCATGGAAACATATGCTGCATCTGTTGATCAAATGGCTGCAATCGGTAATATCTTTCCTGTATTCTTTTTCTTAGTTGCTGCACTTGTTTGTTTGACAACAATGACACGTATGATTGATGAAGAAAGAGGACAAATTGGAATCTTAAGAGCATTAGGTTATACGGAATTTCAATGTGCATTGAAATACTTGATCTATGCGTTGATTGCGACGGTGATTGGTAGTGTGATAGGATCGATATTAGGTACGTTAACATTCCCAGTGATTATTTATGAAGCATGGAAAATGTTGTATATCGAACCAAATATGAAATGGTATATTCCTTGGCATTTGATTTTATTAGCTTCTTTATCATTTATCGTTGTCATGTTATTAACAACATATTCTGTATGTCATAAATCAATGAAGGATGTTCCATCACAATTGTTACGTCCTGCTTCTCCAAAACTCGGAAAATCATCGTTTATTGAACATATTGGTTTGATTTGGAATCATTTATCATTTACTTGGAAAGTAACGATTCGAAATTTATTGCGTTATAAAAGAAGACTAATCATGACAGTTATTGGTGTTGGTGGATGTACCGCATTAATGGTCATTGGATTTGGTGTAAGAGATTCTATTAATCAAATGGTGAAATTACAGTTTACTGATATTACACATTATGATGGCTTTGCGAAAATTGCAGATGATATTTCAGAAGATGAAAAAAATACTTTGATTCAAAAAGTAGAAGATGATAATGATGTTTCAAGTGTATTATCTGCGGTATCTTATTCTGGCAAATTAACATTTGGTGACAATGAAGAAACGGTATTAACGCAAGTATTTGAAAACAATGATGAAATATCACAACTCTATACATTACGTACACGTGTTGGACATAAAGAAATCAAATTAGATGATAGTGGTATCGTTATTAGTGAAAAGTTAAGTGAAGATCTTGGTGTTAAGGTTGGAGATACTTTAACAATGGAAAGTAAGTATGGCATCCAAAAAGAAGTAAAAGTATCTGCGATAACAGAAATGTATATTCAACATTATGCATTTATGACAGATACGTTATATCAACAATTATTTGATACAACGATCACATCCGATACGATGTTTATTACTTCATCTGTAGATAATTCTACTACCTTACAAAAAATGCTCGCAAGTGATGATCGTGTGGAATCTATTAATTTCTATGATGTAACGTTAGATAATTTCAATAACATGGTTAAAACATTAGATTTTATCATTGTTGTATTGATTGCTTCATCTTTAGCACTAGCTTTTGTTGTGCTAGGAAATTTGATGAATATCAATATCTCTGAAAGACAAAGAGAGATTGCGACATTAAAAGTGTTAGGCTTTCGAAAACGAGAAGTACAATCCTATGTTTATAAAGAAAATAACGTATTAACAATCTTAGGTGCATTTGCGGGATTACCATTAGGCGTAGCGTTGCATCATTGGATCATGCATGAATTACAATTTTCATATGTCATGTATGGTGTAGATGTAATGCCACTATCACTTGTTTTATCGGTTCTATTAACAACAACATTTGGTATTTTGATCAATCAATTAATGAAAAAGAAATTGGCGGCAATTGAAATGGTTGAAAGTTTGAAGTCTGTAGAATAATGCTTATAGTTGTGGTATAATGCAACCTGTTACGTGATTAAAGAAATGAAAAGATAGAAGAATTGAAAAGGAAAAGAAAGTAAGATGAAAAAATTTAAGAAAAGCTGGGATTTTCACGGAAAAACGATTACAGTGGAAAACGGCGAAATTGCCAAACAAGCAGGTGGAAGTGTTGTTGTTCGATACAACGATACAGTTGTTTTATCAACAGCTACAGCGAATAACCAAGCAAAAGATACAGATTTTTTCCCATTAACAGTTTTATACAATGAGAAGATGTATGCTGCAGGTAAGATCCCTGGTGGTTTTTTAAGAAGAGAAGGTAGACCTACAGAACATGCAACATTAACAGCACGTTTGATTGATAGACCAATTCGTCCATTATTTGCGGAAGGTTTTAGAAATGAAGTACAAGTAGTTAATACAGTTATGTCTTGTGATCCAGATGCAAGTAGTGAAATGGCTGCATTATTTGGATCATCATTAGCACTTTGTGTTTCTGATATTCCATTTAATGGACCAGTTGCTGGTGTGATTGTTGCTAAAGTTGGTGATGAATATATCATTAACCCAACAGTTGAAGAAAGCGAAAAAGCAGTTTTATCTTTAACAGTTGCTGGTACAAAACAAGCAATCAACATGGTTGAAGCCGGTGCAAAAGAAGTTAGTGAAGAAGAAATGTTGACAGCTCTTCAAGTTGGACATGATGCAATTAAGGAATTGTGTGCAATTGAAGATGAAGTGATTGCCGAATGTGCAAAAGAAAAGATGGAAGTTGTTTTATATGAAATTGATCCATCTATCAAAGCATATGTTGATGAACATGCTGGAGATGAAATTCGTAAAGCTGTTTCTATCAAGGGTAAATTAGAAAGTTATGGTCGCATTGAAGAATTGAAGAACCAAATGGTTGAAGAAATCGGTGCGAAAGAATATGAAGATGAAAAAGCTTGTGAAAAGGCAAAGAAACAAGCTGCAGAATACTGCGTAGAAGTAGAAGCTGCTGAAATCAGAAGATTGATTTCTGAAGATAAAATCAGACCAGATGGAAGAAAGTTGGATGAATTACGTCCATTAGATTCTCAAGTGGATCTACTTCCAAGAGTACATGGTTCTGCAATGTTCACACGTGGAGAAACACAAGTTATCTCTGTTACAACATTAGGTCCTTTATCTGATGCACAACTTGTTGAAGATTTAACAACAGCAACAGAAAAGAGATTCATGCATCAATATAACTTCCCACCATTCTCAGTTGGCGAAGTTGGTAGAATGGGTACACCTGGTAGAAGAGAAATTGGACATGGTGCATTAGGTGAAAGAGCATTGGCACAAGTATTACCAAGTGTTGATGAATTTCCATATACAATTCGTACAGTCGCTGAAGTATGTGAATCCAATGGTTCTTCTTCTCAAGCATCTATTTGTGCAGGTACAATGTCATTGATGGCAGCAGGTGTTCCAATCAAGAGAATGGTTGCTGGTGTTGCGATGGGATTAATTACAGTTGGTGATACATATTCCATTTTGACAGATATCCAAGGTGCAGAAGATCACTATGGTGATATGGACTTCAAAGTAGCTGGTACACGCGAAGGTATTACGGCATTACAAATGGATATCAAAGTTACAGGTATCTCTATGGATATCTTAAGAGAAGCATTAGCACAAGCACATAAGGGCAGAATGCAGATCTTAGATAACATGGAAACAGCAATCTCTGAACCTCGTAAAGAACTTTCTAAATGGGCTCCTAAGTTTGTTACATTCACAATTCCAACAGACAAGATTAGAATTGTCATTGGTAAGGGTGGAGAAACAATTGATAAGATCATTGAAGAATGCGATGGTGTTAAGATTGATATCGATGATAATGGTAAAGTAGTTATCTATCATACAGATAAAGAAGTTCTTGAAAAGACACAACAAATGATCTTAGATTTGATTCGTGAAGCTAAAGTTGGTGAAGAATTTGACGCTAAGGTAACAGAAGTACGTGACTCCTTCGCATTCGTTCATCTATTTGGTAGCACAGATGGTTTATTACATGTTTCTCAATTGAAGTGGGAAAGAGTAGGAGACATCAAGGATGAAGTACATGTAGGTGATGAAGTACATGTTAAGGTCATCAACCTTGATGAATCTGGTAAGATCAAAGTTTCTATCAAAGAATGCTTACCTAAACCAGAAGGTTATGTAGAACCTCAAAAGGCTCCACGTTCTCATAAACCAGAAAGAAGAAACTTCCGTCCTCAAAACGAAACAAACGTTGAAAAACGTGTATTCAAGAAGAAGGAAGAAACAGCTGAATAATCAAAGACATGTGGTTCTTGAGGAATCACATGTTTTTTGTAGAAAAAACATGCTTGAAACGGTAAAATATTATCGATGAAGAACAAGAATATTCTAAAATATACACTCATATTTTCTAGTTTGATTTTATGTGGATGTCAAAGTGGTGTGAAACAATATACAAGTAGTGATGTTGCGGATTATAACTTACAAACGACAAATTCCTCTAAAGCAAATATGATCAGTGTAAAACAAATGAATAAAGATACGATTTGGACATTTCAAGAATCATATGAAAGAGGATTAAGATGGCAAACAATTGATCATCATGTGATAGATGATTCTTCGAATGAAACAAATACATTAGAAAATAATTATCAAACAATTGTCATTGATTATTATCTTTCTCAAGATAATACATTATCTGATTATTTTCATGTGAAATATTCTTATATTGATGGTTATCGTTTTGGCATTTTGTTTCAAAAGAAATATGATTCAAGAGAAACAATTAAAGAAGCATGTGAGAAATTACAAGCATTTCAAAATTCTGTCATTGAAAATAATCAACAATATATTGATAAAGAATTAAAATATAATTTTCAGTTATTATTAAAAAGAGGAAATCATACGATTTATTTAACAGATGATCTAGATGAAAGCGAAGCAGATCAGCAAAACTTTAAAATTGGTTTACTCTATCAAGATACAGAGATTTTAAAAGAATATTCCAATTCTGAAAGAAATATCATCCCATCCGATTTACAAAAAATATCGATGAAAAGTGAAGATGATAATGATTGGATGCCATCGAATTATTATACATATCAAGGTGTTTATTCGATTGCTTCAACCGTTGTATTTGATATCTTACAAACGATAGATCATCCAAATGTTCAGGTAGAAGGAAATCGAGATGATTATCAAATTACAGTGGATGGTGAAGACTACGGAAATTTTGAAGATACGATGATTTCTTTTATACAAGCAGAAAAGATGACAGGAATGCAATTTAAAATAGAGGTACAACAATGAGAATGAGAAAAAAGAAATGGGCAGAAGGTTGGATGGAAGAACATTCTGACTATATAACAAAAGATGCAAGTCAATATAAAGGAACATGGAAACAATTGTTAAAACAAGATGAATTGCATGTTGAAATTGGGATGGGGAAAGGTGATTATCTAAGACAAATGTCAAAGATGTATCCTGAAGCGTGCTGGGTAGGAATTGAAAGAGATCCGAGTGCAGCTGCAGTTGCCGCAAGAAAAACGATCGAAGAAGGATTTGATCTAAGTAATAATCGCATGATTTGTGGGAATGCTGAATTTCTATTGGATTGGTTTGAAAATGGAGAAATCGATGTGATTCATTTGAACTTTTCTGATCCATGGCCTAAGAAGCATTATCATAAAAGAAGATTATCTTCTTCTAAATTCTTAGATATTTATAAACAAGTATTAAGTAAAGATGGAAAGATCTTAATGAAAACAGATAATCAATTGTTGTTTGAAGATAGTGTTTTATATTTCTTACAAAATGGTTTTACATTAACAGAGTTCTCTGTGAACTATCGTAGAGAAGAACATAATGAAGATGCAATCACAGAATATGAATCGAAATTCATGCAGGAAGGATTACCGATTTATCGACTCTGTGCTGTGATTGACAATAAAGAGTAACGTATGAAAAAAATAGTATGTCTGATATTCAGTGTTTTTCTGTTATCAAGTTGTACAATAAAAACAAACATTGATTTGCAAAGTGAATTAGAAAATGCATTAGTTAGTGCGAATGCATCTAAGATTTTTACTTCAAATATTAATAAACCACTCTATTCCTATTACTTACCTGCATCGATTGGTAGAAATAAATCCACACAATGTTCGTCTGTTTTAAATGATAGAGGAAGAAAATTCATCATGAATCTCAATGTTCCTGCAATCATACAAGAAAAATACTATAGTGAAACAGAACAAACACAAACAAATGATTTTCAAAATCCAATCGCTAAATGTGAAGGAGAATACATTGATGATGATGAACAAACACATTCTTATGAAGTATTTACTTATGAAATGAGTGGATATTATGTAACTGTATTTCATAGTGATGTAGTTGAATTTTATTCTGTACTAGATGCATTAAGTACATGTGATATTGTCAAAGATATGTTGCGAATTGCGAGAAGTATGCGGGTTGATACGGATGCAGTGATACAAGCATATTCCAATAAAAAAACAGTTGATTATAAGAGTGAAAAAATAGAATTGTTTAAACAAATCGTTCCAGAAAGTGGAAGAATTGAAGAATTGTTTGATGATACAGAAAACACGGAAGATACAACAGAAAGAAATGAAGATGGTCCCAAAAAGATCACACCTACAGAAGACAATGCAGAATAAGCGTGAAAATCACATATTTTGTGTTATGATTATAAGCGGATGAAATCAACTTATTTGAAGATGTTGATGAAGGGAGAGGCATATGCTCAAAAAATTACAAGATCTTTTATTCGAAGAAGATGAAGATATCGAAGATGAAGAAGAGGAAGTAGTAGAAAAACCTCACAAAGCAAAACACGTACAAAAAGAAGAAGTTGTTCAAGCACAACCAAAAGTTGAACCAAAACCAGTTGTTGAACAACCTGTTGTAGAAGAAAAACCTACACCAAAACCAGTGGAAGAAGTAAAAGCACCTTCTTTTGATTCTTTATTTAGTGAACCAGAAGAAACAGCTAAGCCAGCAAAGAAACTTGGCATTACTTTAGATGAGGCAAAATCTGCACCAGTTGTAGAAAAGAAGAAAGCTGAACCTGCTAAGGTTACACCAATGAAAAAACCAAAGCCAACACCAACAAAACCAATTGGATATGAATTTAAACCAGTCATTTCTCCAATTTTTGGTGTGGATGAAAAAGATTTAACAGCTGTAAAGAATACTGCACGTAAATATGCAGCACCTGAAAAGATTAAAAATGATTCTAATGTTTCACCAATCATTTCACCAATGTACGGAACAGATTCAGAAGATTCACCAAGTTTGATTGCGGATACAGTTGAAAAGAGTGAAATTCTTGAAAAGACAGTTGGTAACGCAAAGAATTATAAAGCAGAAGATGATATTCCAGAATTCTCTTTAGATGATATTTTACTTGCTAGCGATAATGAATTTGCACAAGAAAATAAACCTGAAGAAAAGAAAACACCTGAAGCACCAAATGATGAAACTTTAGTATTAGATAAGACATTATTTCCAAGTGATGAAGGATTAGACTAATGCAGTACTATTTTATAGGAATCAAGGGGACAGGAATGTCCTCTCTTGCATGTATGTTAAAAGATCTAGGAAATGAAGTATCTGGATCTGATTTATCAAAACACTTTTTTACAGAAGTAGGATTAAATGAAAGAAATATTCCAATTTATGAATTTGATCCAAATAATATTCAGGATGGAATGCATGTGATTATTGGAAATGCATTCCTAGAAGATTTCCCAGAAGTCATTGCCGCAAGAAAGAATCCAACTTGTGTATGTGCAAGATATCATGAATTCTTAGGAGAATTCTTAAAGAATTATCATTTGATTTCCATTGCTGGATCACACGGAAAAACAACTACAACAGGAATGATTTCTTCTGTAATGAATCTTTATAAAAAAACTGGTTATCTCATAGGAGATGGTACAGGACATTTAGAAAAAGATACAGAATATTTCTGTTTAGAATCTGATGAATTTAGAAGACATTTCTTAGCATATCATCCAGAATATGCAATTGTTACAAATGTAGAAATTGATCATGTTGATTACTTCAAAGACGAAGCAGATTATAGAAGTTCTTATGAAGAATTCGCAAAGAATGTTACCAAGGCAATGGTCATCTATGGTGAAGATGAACAAGCAAGAAAATTAAATCTAGGAAATACGAAAGTATATTGGTATGGAGTAGAAGATACAGATGATATTCAAGCAAAGAATGTCAAAGAAACAAGTTCAGGAATGGAATATGATGTGTACTTTGAAGGAAATTTCTTCGCACATTTTTCTACACCATTAGTTGGACATCATTTATTATTAAATTCTTTAGCAGTCATTGGAGTTTCTATTTTAGAAGGAATACCTGCTAATCTTATTGAAGAAGGATTATCTCACTTCAAAGGTGTTAAGAGAAGATTTGTTGTAGAAGAACATGAGGATAATATCTATATTGATGACTATGCACATCATCCTACTGAAGTAGGTGTAACGATTGATACTGCTCGTTTAAGATTTCCTGATAAGAAACTAGTTGCAGTATTTAAGCCACATCGAGCTTCTAGAGTAAAATACTTTGCGGAAGATTTCAAAAAACAATTAGAAAAAGCAGACAAAGTATATCTATGTGATTTTACAAGTATTGATGATAAACAAGATGGAACAGATATTGATATCACTTACTTACAAAAGATGATTCCAAATTCTGTAGTGATTACAGAAGATGAAAAGGGTGCAGAAATCTTAGCGAAAGAAAGTCCAGCATGTTTCCTATTCATGTCAAGTAAAGATATTTATGGACTTGCGGAAATGGTAAAAAAGATTAAGTAATAAGATGAAGAAAAGCTATCTTATATAGCAAATCTTCATCTTTTTCTATGGAAAAGAGAAAAAAATGATGGAAAAATATGCAAACTACTTGAACTTATGAATAATCAAGGTTATTATGTGGTTATCAAAATGGTTATTTGACAGTTATATATTATAAATATTTGACCAGATGATCTTTGAATAAAGGGAGGCTATTCATATGAGCAAGAAAGTTAAAAAGTTTTTACGTAGAAAAGATTCAAAAAAGAATAATGATGAATTAAAGAAAAAGAACCATGTTTTAAGAGGTGCTATGACTGCAGGTGGTGCAGCTTTTGTTGGTGTTATGACAACACGAACAGATGTATACGCACAAGAACTAGGTTCAACATCTGAAAATTATTTAAGTGAAGCGAGTGCATCTGAAACACAACTAGCATCTTTAAGTGAAAGTGATACTTCTGCTACATCACTTTCTAGTTCCACTGCAGATAGTCAAGCAACTTCAGATACTGCTAGCCAAAATGACTCTGCAGCAATAGAATCGAGTTCACAAAGTTTAGCGGAAAGTGAAACAACAAGTTCATCAACATCACAAACTCTAGAAGAAAGTTTAGCAAACACACAAAGTGAAAGCTCTGCTTCATCTGAACAAAATTCTGAAAGTAGCATGAATAGTGAATCAAATTCCAATAGCAATGATTCACATGATGAGGAAATTGATGACTTAGTTCTTGATTTTGAAGATGAAGAAACAGGAAACAAAGCAGTTGTAGATGATGATAGTTCAAGTATTTCAGCATCTGAATCTTTAAGTTTAAGTGAGAGTGAAAGTACTGTAGTATCTGAATCTATTAGTGTTTCTCTTTCTACATATAATTCTGAATATGATAGCATCAGTAATGAAAGTCAATCTGCTTCACTTGAACATTCACAAATGATCTTTGAATCAAATTCTTTAAGTGACAGTATTCGTTTATATTCTACTTCTGAATCAGAATCTTCTTCAAATAGTTTGTCTGTTTCTCAATCATCCTATTTAGAAAGTGAATCGATTGCGACATCTATTTTCAATTCAACTTCTACAGAATTTGAAAAACAAAAGAATGAAACTTTAGAAACATTGATTAAAGAAATTGATGAATTTAAAGTGAAATTAGAAAATGCGAAAGCTACAAGTTATAATGAATATAAATCTGTAGCCGATAAATTTACTGTGAAATTAGCACAATACTACTTTTTCCAACAATATGGTACAGGTACAATTTCTGGAGATACAAGCGCATGGAATTCAGAAGATTATAGTCATGGCTATAAAAGAAATAATCTATATTTAAAATATACTGATTCTAATGGAAATGAACATATTGGATTCTTTGACTGGGTACCTTTAGGATCGGATAACAAAGTCGTTGAAGGTACTAATCAAACACAATATGAAGATCTACTTGTAGTAAAAAAATCTCCAGTTTATACATCAGATAACGGTTCAGGACATGAAAAGTTCTATTACTATAAAAATGGAAATGGGGAAACAGAAGTATATTACGCTAAGGGTGAAAAGAAAAATAGCAATTGGGGTTCTTATACATATACTTATACAAAAGTAGACGCAACTGTTACAGAGACAGGAAAATATACAACTACAATTACCTATAATGGAAAAGAATATAAAACAAAAATGGAAACTGGGAACTATCCAGAATTTGCGGAAGTGCCAAATGAAATTTATAAAACAGGGGATACAACAGATAAAGGTTATCCATTCTTCTCTATAAAACAATATGATGAAAAACAAGATGATTACGCAAAAGACCGTTCTGAATTTACAAGTGCATCTCAAGCAAAAGAAAACCTTTTAAGTGAATCTAAGAGTGCTAGTCTAAGTCTCAGTAATAGTATTGTTGCGCAAAGTGAATCTATTAAAAATAGTTTATCAGCAAGTACAGAAGCTTCAAATAGTTTATCAACAGTTGAATCAGAGATTGCTGAAAAGAGTCAAAATTTAGAATCAGAAAGTACTAGTGCCTCCGATTCATTAAAGAGCGAATCCGAAAGTACAAGTGCATCTGAGAGTACGTCTGCTTCCGAATCAACAAGCGCAAGCGAATCCACTTCAGCCTCTGAAAGTACAAGTGCCTCCGAAAGCACATCCGCTTCCGAATCAACAAGTACAAGTGAATCCACTTCAGCCTCTGAGAGTACAAGTGCATCTGAGAGTGCGTCCGCTTCCGAATCAACAAGTGCTAGTGAATCCACTTCAGCTTCAGAAAGTACAAGTGCATCTGAAAGCACATCTGCTTCCGAATCCACAAGTGCAAGCGAATCTACTTCAGCCTCCGAAAGTACAAGTGCCTCCGAAAGTACATCCGCTTCCGAATCCACGAGTACAAGTGAATCCAC
The DNA here is from genome assembly GCA_963650865.1 of Eubacterium sp. AM49-13BH. GTDB lineage: Bacteria > Bacillota_I > Bacilli_A > Erysipelotrichales > Erysipelotrichaceae > Bulleidia. The sequence goes on from CAVJMM010000022.1 coordinate 18,532, forward strand.
TTCAGCTTCTGATAGTTCTAGTACAAGTACTTCAGAATCTATCAGTGATAGTCTTTCAACAAGTTTAAGTGAATCCTTAAGTACTTCGATTTCTAATAGTATTTCTACATCTATTAGTGAATCGCAAAGCTTAAGTCAGAGTATTGCTGAAAGTGAGAGTGTGAGTGCATCATTATCTGGATCTACAAGTTTAAGTGATTCTGCTAGTATCTCAGCTTCACTATCTGAATCAATGAGTACATTAATTTCTGAAAGCTTATCTGATTCTATTCGTGATTCTTTAAGTACAAGTCAGAGTATCGCAGATAGTGTTAGTGCGAGTGAATCTGTTTCCATTAGCTTATCTACAAGTAGTTCCTTGAGTCAGAGTATTTTGGATAGTCAAAATGCAAGTACATCTATCAGTGAATCTATTGCTGCTAGTTTAAGTGCTTCCGATTCTATGAGAAGATCTCAATTAGCTTCTGTTGCATTGTCTCAATCCGCATCTGCTAGTTTGAGTGCTTCACTCAGTACATCTGTTTCTTTGAGTGAATCATTATCTCAAAGTTTAAGTCAATCTGAATTTGATGATGTTCCATTAAATGTTGTTAGTGAATCAGCTGAACAAATCAAAGAGAATGAAACACCTGAAGTTGCAAGTGAAAAGAACCCATGGTGGTCTTGGATTCCAGCAATTGGTGGTGTACTCAGTATTTGGGATGGCATCAAGAGTAAGAAAGAAGATGAAGAAGAGGAAGATGATTCTTCAAGTAACTAAATAATTTAATTAGCGAATATAGTTTCTCTGTATTTTAGCGGAGAAACTATGTTTGCATCTATAGAAGGGAAAATAAAGATGGAAAAAGGGAGACGTCAATCTTTTGAATTACCGAAGAGATTATTTTGTACATTGGTTGTTTTGATCATATTTATGATAGGACGTAACATTGTTTTATATGGTGTTGATGTTTCTTCTTTGCAATCACAACAAACAAGTGCACAAGATCTTGTTATTAGTATGTTAAGTGGTGATCGTTATATTTGTTCATTCTTTGCCTTAGGAATCACACCATACATCACTGCTAGTATGTTATTGTTGTTGGTTTTTGTGTTCTTTCCAAAAGATGTTAAGAAAAGAATTTCGCAACAGAAAATGGAAAAGATTACACTGATTACTGCTGGTATTTTATCTGTAATCTATGCATATGTACGATCTACTGAATTAGATTATGTAAAAGATAATCCATACTTTGATTCTTTTGGTTTACAAGTCATTACAATCATTTTATTGATACTTGGTGCTTTTATTATTATTGCGTTAATGCAATTGAATAAAGAACATGGTATTGGTCAACAATTACCAATCGTTTTATTTAATATCATTGATGGTTTATATACAACGATTAGTGGTAATGTGAGTTCGATTAGCTATGAATTGTTATTGATTTGTTGTGAAGTGATTGTTGTTAGTATCATCATGGAAAATGTTGAAGTAAAAGTTCCAATTCAACGTGTTTCTATTGATAATGCTTATGCAGATAAAAGTTATATTGCGTTTAAGTTAAATCCAATTGGTGTCATGCCAGTCATGTTTTCTACATCCATCTTTTTATTGATTAAATATATCATTTCTTTCTTAGGAGAATTGTTTCCAAATACACAATCCCTTGTTTGGATGAATTTGCATATGAACATGAATGAGACAACAGGTGTATGGATTTATTTGGTAATCATTCTATTATTTACGATTCTATTCTCTTTTATCATGTTATCTCCAGACGATCTTGCTAGAAACCTTCAAAGAGCAGGGGATAGTATTGTGAATATCTATGCTGGTAAAGCGACGTTACGATACTTTCGATTTGTGATATTTGCGTTGAGTTTGATTAGTGGGTTTGTCATGGCATGTTGTATGGGGATTTCTTTCTGGATTGCTTTATCAACAAGTCTCAATCAACAAGTTGCGATGTTACCATCTTCATTGATGATGTTAGTTAGTATGTTTTCTAACTTGTTCAATGAAATCAATGGATATCGTAAGTTTGATTCTTATAAGTTTTTTCTCTAGGAGGATGCAATATGATCTATTTTATTCCTGCTTGGTATTCTGAGAATGATTGGAAAGAAAATGAACAAATTTGGTATCGCAGAAGAATGCATACAGAAGTAGATGATACGGTCAAACAATTACAACTCTTTGATCGCAAAAGTTCCTTTGATTCTAAAACTTTGTTACTACAATATTCACCAAACTATCGTCATTTCTTACATCGTCAAGGTTTATTACATAGTGCGTATTGGTCTGTGTTTGATGTGATTCAAAATATTCATATGAAAAGACCAGCTGTATTATCATTTCATGATTTAGCTTGGCCAGAAAATATTGAATTTCAATATACACCATTTGAGATTGTTGCTTTTAAAGAAAATGAGAAATACGCAACGATTGAATTTGGTGAAGATGGAAACATGATTCAAGTTGATTTGTATGATCATAATGAATTAAGAAGAAAGAATATTTATGATGATCGAGGTTTCTTATCTTCTACAATTGTGTATCGTAATCAAACTTGGAGCTATCAACAATATTTAGATGAAAGTGGTACATGGAGAATTTGTAGATATGCAGATGGACATGTTGATGTCAATCCTACTTCACCTTCGTATCAGATTGAATATGAGAATCAAGAATATTCTTATTCATTTCAAAAACAAACATATGAAGATATTTCAGAAATCATTGAAGAAGTATTTAGGAATTATGTTCAATTACAAGAAGATAAAGATATTTATTGTATTGCAATGCATGAGCTGCATTCTAAGTTGATTTGCAATGTTCTACATAATCAAAAGAAGATCTTATCGTTTTATAATTCACGTTGTGTACCTACAAATAATGAATCTTCATTACAATTAGTCAAACAATCAGAATGTGTCATTGTAAATTCGAAAAATGTATTTGAAAGAATTGGTTTGAATGAAATTTCTACGAATGCTAAATGGACAGATATTACACCATTTGATTCTCGTGTGGATTTTGGTCATAGTTTACAGTTGAAACAACAAAATATTTTAATTCCAATCGATGCATTAGAAGATAAACTCTTTGAAGATTTGATTGTGATATTGATGCATTATATACATGAAAATACAAATGTTAGAGTGGATCTCTTCACAAGAAAATCGGATTGGAATCAAGAAACATTGTTATTAGAAAAAACACAAAAGATTTTAAAGAAATATAAATATGATCCAAATTACGCAAGACAACAATCTCATCAAAGAATGGAAAATAACTTGGAAGAAGAAGTGCCAATTCTATTTACTGTTTCGCAATGTGTCGATGAATTAAGTGTGAGTAAGTGTTTAAAACGACAAAGATTGATTGTTGATCTAGAATCAAATTTAGATTTGTTTTTACAAATCAGTGCGATCAGTATGGGTGTACCACAAGTTGTGATGCATGAAACGGATTATGTAGTAGATGGTAAAAATGGGATTGTTTTAAAAGATATCAATGAATTAGAAGGTACTTTACATTTTTACTTAGATACTCTGAAAAATTGGAATACGGCAATGATTGAATCGTATGAACTTGGAAAAAAGTTTTCTTCGGATAATTTACTAAAACAATGGGAAGGAGTGATTGCGTATGTTCAGAAATGTTAATGTGTTACAACTTGGACCAATAGATCTATCAACGCAATATACGTTTGATCCTTGTGTTGTTTGGTACTATGAAGAAGATTTAGAAGAAACTGAGATTCGTATCTTTGACGTTGTGATCTTAACACGTCCAATTCTGGAAGAAGAAAGATATCAACTTTTCAAAAAGACAAGAACGTATTGCTTGTTTGTTCTGAAAGATATGGAAATGAATGAGCCAACTTCCTGGATCATGCAATCGAAGATGGCAAAGACATTACAAGAAGATCAACTTGTTGCTTTCTTACAAGGACCTGTACAAGATTATTATGAAGGAAGTTATGGTGAAAAATTTATTCCAAATAATTTGACAGTTAATCAGAGCTTTCAAGGAAATGTGCGATGGAATGGATTTACTGATCTTACATTAGATGGAAACTTTGGAGATGCTTTTCATCAAATTGCTTATTGGAGATATAACATTCCGATCTTACAAGGTCAAACATTGGAATTTTGGTTGGAATATGAGAAAGATGAAAATGTAGAAATTCAATTAAAAATTGTGAAATTTATTTCTGGTTCAATTAATACAATGGAAGGGGAATGGATCTTTTCAGAAGAAGATTTAAAGAAAGTCATTTCAATAACCAATACAAAAAATCAAGGGTCTTTATTTGTATCGATTTTATCGAAAGGACAAGGATCTTTGAAAATCATTTCGTTACATGATCGTTACTCAAGACGTGGAAAAGGAACATTTCTTCCGGGTGGTGTACGATGGGTTACGAAAAAACGAGAAGAAGTATTCTTTTACTTTGATCCAGGAGATTTAAAACCACCACTGAATGTGTATTTTTCTGGTTATAAAACACAAGAAGGATTTGAAGGTTATTACTTAATGAAGAAATTAGGTGCTCCATTTCTTTTGATTAGTGATTCGAGATTAGAAGGTGGATCATTCTATATTGGTGACGATGATTATGAAATAATGATTCAACAAGGTATCCAACATTATTTAGATATATTAGGATTTACAGCATCACAAATGGTCATGTCTGGATTATCTATGGGAACATTTGGTGCATTGTATTATGGATGTGATTTTCAACCATATTCGATTCTTTTAGGAAAACCATTAGCGAGTATTGGTGATATTGCACAAAATGAAAGAATCCATCGAGCAGGTGTATTTCCAACTTCATTAGATGTTGTTTGGAAACAGTCTCATAATTTAGATCAGAAGTCATTAGAAGCATTGAATCTAAAATTCTGGAATAAATTTGATGCGGTGAATTGGAAGAATACACAATTTGCGATTTCTTACATGATCGAAGATGATTATGATCATACTGCTTATGAGACATTACTAAAACATATACATAATGATGAAGTAGAAATCTACAGTAAAGGATTACATGGACGGCATAATGATGACACGAGTGGAATTGTAAATTGGTTTGTCAGTCGATATCAATATATTTTAAATGAGTGTTTTGAAAGAGAATTTGAGGATGAATAAAGATGGCAATCGTGAGTTGGAATATTTATTGGAATGAATATAGTTTTGAGACCTATCTTTATGGTTCTGAAATTACATTTCATCAAAAAGATCATGTGGAATTGAAAAATGCATTGATGCCACCAAGTAGTGTTATCAAAACTTGGTATTCAAAAGTCAATTATCAAATGAAAAGAGTGGAACCATCCTTACCAATGATTGATGGAGAAAGTCAGTATCATTTATCTATGCAATTAGAGACAGAAGATCAAGGAAATGTTTTAGTAAAGATTACATTTTATGATCGCTATGAAAATGAAGCGGGTTTTCAAATCATGCGAGGAAAAGAAATGGATTTTACATGTCCTTTAAAAACATACAGTTATACGATCCAATTGATTCATGCGGGATCTACACACTTTCATTTTCATTCTATGAAATTAACGGAGTATTCAAATGAAGATAAACAAATTTAGAAAAATACTAAAACAAATTAGAGATCTAGAAGCGGAATATCAATCTTTATCTAATACAGCGTTACAAGCAAAAACAGATTTATTCAAACAACGTTATCAAAATGGAGAAAGATTAGATGATTTACTTGTAGAAGCTTTTGCGACTTGTATTGAAGCAGATGCACGTATCTTAGGAAAAAGACCTTATGATGTACAAGTATTAGGCGCTATTGGATTACATAAAGGTATTTTGGTGGAAATGAATACTGGAGAAGGAAAAACATTAACTGCGACGATGCCTTTGTATCTCAACGCAATCTCTGGAAAATCCAGTATGTTAGTAACCGCAAATGCGTATCTTGCATATCGTGATGCTGAAGAGATGGGTCCTGTTTATGAATTTTTAGGTTGTAGTGTAAAAGCTGGTGTTTCGTTAGATGAAAAGGAACAACTAACGAATGAAGAAAAGAAAGAAATCTATTCCGCAGATATTATTTATACAACACATAGTGTTCTAGGATTTGATTATTTGTTAAATAACTTAGTTCGTAAAAAAGAAGATCGCTTTTTATGCGAATTCAATTATGTCATTATTGATGAAGCAGATCTAGTTATGTTAGATGCAGCACAAATGCCACTTGTGATATCAGGTGCACCACGTGTGCAATCGAATTTATATGCTTCTGCTGATTTCTTTGTTACAACATTAAAAGAAGATGATGATTATATCATTGAAGATCATCAAATCTGGTTAACAAAAAAAGGTGTAAAATACGCTGAAGAATTCTTTGGAATAGATCATTTCTATCGAGAAGAAAACTTTGAATTAAATAAACATATTACATTAGCTTTAAGAGCACATGGACTCATGGAAGCAGGACAAGATTACATTGTTTCGGAAAAGAATGAAATCGTATTGATGGATAATGGAAGTGGAAGAAGTGCACCTGGAATGAAACTGCGTGGTGGACAACACCAAGCAATTGAACAAAAAGAAAATGTTGTCGTGACACAAGAAAATCGTTCCATTGCTTCGATTACGTATCAAAACTTCTTTATGTTATTTCCTAGACTTGCTGGAATGAGTGGAACAATTGCGGATGCAAAGAAAGAACTCAAGAAAGTTTATAAGAAAGATGTATTAGTTATTCCACCAAATCGACCTCTACAAAGAGTAGATGCTTGCGACCAATACTTTCAAACATCTGACGGACAACATGAAGCTGCTTTAAAAGATGTACTTGAAAGACATGATTTGGGACAACCTGTTCTGATTGTTACAAGTACCATTGAAGACACTGAAGAGATCTCGCAAGCTTTGGTACAACATAAAGTTTCGCACAATGTTTTAAATGCCAATAATGCGTATTGGGAAGTACAGATTATCAAAGAAGCTGGTCAAAAAAATGCGGTAACAGTTTCCACAGGAATGGCAGGAAGAGGTACCGATATTCGCTTAGGCGAAGGTGTCAAAGAACTTGGAGGTCTTGCTATTATTGGCATAGGAAGAATGGATAATATTCGCTTAGAACGTCAAATTCGAGGTAGAGCAGGTAGACAAGGTGATCCTGGTATCAGTCAATTTTATGTATCGTTAGAAGATGGTATCGTCGCTCAATTTTTAGGCGAAGATAAATTAGAAGAACTATTGGAAAAGAAACATATTTCGCAAAGACGATTAAAGAAAATCATTAATAGTTCTCGTAAATGGAATGAAGAAAGTGGTTTTTCTTCTAGAGAAAATTCAGTTAATTATGATAAAGTCATGAAATGTCAAAGAACGATCTTTTATGAAGCTAGAAATCGATTGTTAGATGGTGGTAGTTTAGAAAAAGAATTGATTCATCAAATTGCAAAAGAGAACATTCAAGGATTCATAAAAGAAACAAGTAAAATGACAAGACAAGAAGTGAATCGTTATATTTTAGATAATCTCAATTATCATTTAGAAACAGATTTATTTCGAAAATCAAAATATCAAACAAAGAATGATCTTGTGAATTATACAGATGCATTAATTGATGAAAGAATGAATGCTTTTGAAACAGATGCACAAGCAAATGAATTTATTCGTTTGTGTGCACTACAAGCAATGGATGAAGCATGGGTAGAAGAAGTAGACTACTTACAACAATTGCAATATGTTGTAAGTGGTAGACAATCTGCACAAAAAAATCCAGTCTTTGAATATCAAGCAGAAGCATACGATGCATTTCATCAAATGCAAATAGATATCAAAAAAACATTCATGCGTTATTTCTTGTTATCAGAAGCAGAAATCAATGAAGATGGGGAAATGTCCATTTTATTCCCTTAATAGGAATGTTAAAATAAAAAACAAAGAAAGGTATATAAACTATGATTTATAATATAAACCTTGGAATTGGATGGGCTTCGAGTGGAGTAGAATACGCACAAAGTTATCGTGCTGCAATGTTACGAAACATTCATCAACCCGCAAAATTTATTTTTACAGATATGATTTCCTATGAACATATCGAACATATGACAAGTAATATTGGATTTTTGGATTCAGAAGTCATTTGGTTGTATATGTATTTTACAGATTTTAAAATGACACCTGTAACGTATACAAAGGAACAATTAGAAAAAACATTTTCAAATCAAAAATATACTTATAAAAGAGATGGGAAAATAGGACGTTATATATTTGAAGGAAATAATAATTTCTATACTGTTTATTTCACAAAAGAAGATACAGATCTTGTACATCGCGTAGAAATGGTTTCTAACGGATTCTTGGTTCGAAAAGATTATTATACGTATGCAAGATTATATTCTGAATACTATGCACCATTAGATAATAAAGCACATTTATATCTGAGAAGATTCTTTAATGAAGATGGCAGTGTTGCGTATGAAGAAATCAACGATGATGATAATGTAATGTATCAAATGAAAGACGAACTTCTTTGTTCAAAAGAAGAATTCATTCAATATTTCATTCATGCATTACATTTAACAGATAAAGATATTGTGATTCTAGATCGAACAACAGGTGTTGGACAAGCAGTCTTTATGGCAGCACAAAATGCACGCATTGGAATTGTTATTCACGCAGATCATTTTTCTGAAGAAAATACAAATGATGATTATATTTTATGGAATAATTACTATGAATATCCATTTCATATGTATAGACATGTAGATTTCTATGTTGCAGCAACTGAAGAACAAAGTTCTTTGTTTACAAAACAATTTCAAAAATACAATCATTACACACCAAAGATCTATACGATTCCAGTAGGAAGTTTAAAAGAATTGAAATATCCAAAACAAAAAAGAAAACAATATTCAATGATTACTGCTTCTCGTTTGGCAAGTGAAAAGCATATTGATTGGGTCATAGAGGCAACGATCAAAGCACATGAAAAGTTACCAAAAATTACATTGGATATCTATGGACAAGGTGGAGAAAAAGAGAAACTTGAAAAACAAATCAAAGATGCAAATGCACAAGATTATATCAAACTATGTGGTCAACAAAATCTAAATGAAATCTATCAAAACTATGAAGTCTATTTATCTGGATCGACCAGTGAAGGATTTGGATTATCTTTGATGGAAGCAATTGGAGGAGGATTACCAATCATTGGATTTGATGTACGATATGGTAATCCAACATTCATTGATGATCAACAAAATGGATATTTGATTCCTGTTGATGAAAACACAACGATAAAAGAAAAAATCAATGCATTAACAGATCGAGTGATACGAATTTTTGAAGAAGCTGACTTGGAAGCGTTTCATCAACATTCCTATGCAGTTGCGAGTCGTTATCTAACAAGTGAGGTGGAGAAAAAATGGGCACAAGTAGTGGAATAAATTCAGTTCTTTTATTAGATAACTTTAATGAAGAAAGTCAAATGTTATATCAAGCATTTCGTGCTTCTGGATTTCAAGGAAAAGTTGTAACAATGGAAGATGATGGTTTCTTACCAGAAGATGTGATTTCGATGTACCGTTATTTCTGTGGAACATTTGAAGGAAAATCACGCTATTTTAATCAAATCGAAGTTCCAGATTATTGGGAAATCGAATCAGATAATTCTACTGGTAAAGTTATGAATCTTTCTAAGAAAAGAGGAATGATTTATTATACAAAACCAACCAACAAGCGTTTAGTGAGAGTTGTAGATTGGATGAATGAAGAAGGAATTGTTAGAAGTAGCGATCACTATGATTGTTATGGTGCATTATACGCACGAACAACTTTCAATAAAAAGGGACAACGTTTTTGTAAGACATACTATGATATAGATCATAAAGAAGTGCTTGTAGAGAATTTTGTGACAGGGGATATTATCTTAAATCATCAAGATAAAGTTTACATGTTTCATTCTAAAGTAGACTTCTGTAAGAAATTCTTTGAAATTGCGAATATTCAACATGAAAGTATTTATTACAATTCATTATCTCATCCATTCTTTGTATCAGAATCTTATACTTCTGATGTAAAACGAGATGTCTTATTTTGGCAAGAAGATGTTCGAGATGACATTCCTGGAAATATGCAATCGATATTAAACGGAACATCTCCAAGAACTGCAACAATCTTTGTTCAAAAGAAAGAAAGTTATGAAAAGTTCATACAATTAGGAGTTCCTACTTCTATTGTCAAACCATTAGGGTTTGTTTATGATTATCAAGATGAATGCAAGTTTGGAAATGATATTCTAATTTGTACAAATTCCGATCAAATAGAGAATATTCATTATCTTGTAGAACATTTATCTCATATGCATTTTCATATCGCAGCGATTACAGAAATGTCATCTACATTGTTAGATATGGCAAAGTATGAAAATGTATCATTGTATCCAAATATAAAACAAAACAAAGTAGAAGAATTATTTCATACATGTGATTATTATTTTGATATCAATCATTCCAATGAAATTCTTTCTTCTGTAAAAACTGCATTTTTAAACAATCAATTAATTGTAGGTTTTTCAAATACATTACATGATAAGAAATATATCGCAAAAGAACATGTATTTACAAATGTAGATCAAATGGTTCAATTCATTAATCTAGTTCATCAAGATCGTAATGTATTTCAACAAGAATTAGATTTACAAAAGAAACAAGCAATGGCAGAAGAATCTGCTAAGTATCAAGAAGTATTTAATAGATAGGAGAAAAAAATATGTTTTTTGGAAATTCAAGTGGTTTAAGCAATATCATGATCATCGTTATTCTAGAGGTATTATTACTCGTAGATAGTGTAGCTTTAGCAGTTACAACAGATCGTAAAGTCGTTAAGATCATTAACATTCTTCTAGCAATCGTATGGGTTGTATGTATTGTTATGAATGTTATCTCTTTTGGATTACTATAAGAAATATTAGGGGTTACCAATTAGTTGGTAACTCCTAAATTTGTTAGAAGTGGTTATTCAATGAGTTTAACAATAGCATCTGCGATAGCTTTCTTTGTAAAAAAACCTTCTTTGATAATAAAAGATACTTTTTTGATATTACTTACAATTTCATTGTATTGTTCTTCACTGCAGTTTTGAATGACTTCATCCGCTTCTTTTAAAGATGAAACAATAAAACCTAAGTTTTTTTCTTTAATAAAATCTGCATTAGACAAATAATTTGGAATAATAACAGGAATCCCAGCACATAAGTAAGTAGACAACTTATAGGAACAGTTCATTTTGTAATACTCGCGTTCTTCTTCTGGATTTTCGGAATTTCCCCAAACTAATCCGAATCCACCATTTGATAATTCTAAGAGAATTTCATCTTTATTTCTCCATCCTTCATAAAAGATATTAGACTCATTGGCTCTTATATCTGAACTATAGATATGCAAAGGTGTTTTAAAATTCCAATTTGAAATGAAGGGAAAACGACTTGGGGTCCCAGTGAATATTAACTTTTTTTGAAATTTAGGTTCATGTAACTCAAAATCACATGGAATATCCCATATTTTTTGAATGACATACTTTGTGTTTGTTAAGCCTTCCTTAAGTAATCTTTCATACATTTTTTGTGAAGGTACAATTAAAACATCAGCATTGTTATAAATGTATAATAGCTTTTCCATAAGGTAATAATTAGAATCATATTGTAAAGCAATAATATCATGTATAAATATAATAATTTTCGCATGATAAAGTCTCAAACGATTAAAAAAAGCAATGTCCCACCCAGTTGTATTCCATGAAGGTGATTGAAAAATAACAATGTCATCTCTATGGATTCCAGCTATAATTCCATCTAATCGAGCACTTGTTTCATTCCAAGGTTCATTTGTGCTGTCATAGGAATAAATTCCCATTTCAACTGCGTTAAAACTTTTTGTAAATTTAAATGTATTATTTTGCGCAATCATCGCTAAACTGTTGTATGTATGTCCGTTTAAATTTGTAATATATATTTTCATAATGCTACCTTAAATTTCATTTCTAAACCAATAATACTATAGTATTTTAACTTTGTGATAAAAAATGGAGGTAGAACAGAATGAAATCGTTAAATTCAATTTAAAAAGTTGAATTTTCTTTTATGAGAAATAGGTGGATTTATTATAAAGAATTTTGATTCATGATAGAATACAAATGCAAAGGGGATACCGATAAGCGGTTAACTCTCTATTTAGTCAAATGACCGAACAGATTGCTAGTCTCAGCGGTCATTTTTCTTTTTTGATTGTAAATACATATCAAAAGCCAATGCAAAACGTAACACAGTAAAAAATCATTGTGATTAAACTGATTGTTTCAGAT
>CAVJMM010000023.1:0-30562 GCA_963650865.1 Eubacterium sp. AM49-13BH
TCCTCATGTTATCTGAATTTGAATTTTATCTCACCTCATCCAATTTTGGAGCGCCTGTAAAATAAGCATGGAATTTTCATGCTTTTTTTGATGAAAAAAAGATATTTCAGTATCAACCGAAATATCTTTTCAAAATCAATCTAAATCAAATAACATTTCTTCATATAAAGGAAGTTTATAGAAATTTCTTGATGCGATTTCTTCATAACGATCAATATATCTTCTTAATTCTTCCATTGCTGGGATTACAGTATAGTAAATCTTTTTACCACATTCAAAGTCATCTTTTGAATCATTTGCTTCTTTCCAAAGAACTGTCATTTTTTCTGTTGCACTGTATGTGTTATCAATTAATTCAGATAATTGTTCCATACGTGTTTCAAAGAACTTAGGACATTTTTTAGATTTTGAAGCAGCTTCCGCATAGAAGTCATATTCTGCACTCATTGCTGGAAGAATATCTTTTCTACCCATTTCAATCAATGTACGTACTTCAATATCCATCATACGATCATATTGTTCGCACATGATCTTTCGATTTGCTTGTAGTTCTTTTTCAGAATAAACACCATTTGAAGTGAATAGATGAATGACTTTAGGATCTTTTAAGATTTCGGTAGCTTCAATATAACTCTTTACATTTGGTAAGCCTCTACGTTCAGCTTCTTTGACCCATTCATCAGAATAACCATCTCCAGAGAATAAGATTCTTTTATGATCATGAATTAATTGTTTGCAGATGTCTAAAGCTTTTTCACGGACATCTGTTAAATATTTGATGCCTTCTAATTGGTCAGCAATATCATTGAGACTTTCTGCCATGATTGTATTAAGAACAGTATTTGAGAAAGATGCAGACATGCTAGACCCAAGCATTCTAAATTCAAATTTATTTCCAGTAAACGCAACAGGAGATGTTCTATTTCTATCTGTATTATCATGTGGAATATAAGATAATCCATTGACAGGATTAAAGTTCACAGTTGATTCAGATACTCCTTTGAATTTCTTGTTTTGATAGATGGAATATAAAATATCTTCAATGTAGGAACCTAGATAGATTGAAATGATTGCAGGTGGAGCTTCATTGGCACCTAAACGATGATCATTTCCACAAGAAGAAGCAGATAATCTTAATAGGATTGGATATTCATCTACCGCACGGATGAAAGCAGAAATGAATGTTAAGAAACGAATATTTTCTGCTGGCTTTTTACCTGGATCAAATAAGTTTTGACCATTGTCTGTAACAATCGAATAGTTGTTATGTTTTCCGGAACCGTTGATTCCCTCAAATGGTTTTTCATGTAATAAGCACGCAAAATCATGTTTTTTAGCAGTCTTTCTAAGAATATCCATTGTGAGTTGATTTTGGTCTACCGCAATGTTTCCTTTTGAAAAGATAGGTGCTAATTCAAATTGGCCAGGAGCTACTTCATTATGTTCTGTTTTCGCATAAACACCTAATTTCCATAACTGTTCATTGACATCTTTCATGAATTCTTGAACACGTGTAGGGATTGCACCAAAATAATGGTCATCTAATTCTTGACGCTTTGTTGCGGATGTACCAAACAATGTTCTACCAGTTAATCGAAGATCTAATCTTCTATTAAAATACTTTAAATCAATTAAAAAATATTCTTGTTCAAGGCCAACAGAAATATCACAACTCTTAACATCTTTTTCACCAAGTAGATTTACAACACGTGTAGCTGCTTTACTTAAAACTTCTAAGGATTTTAATAATGGTTCTTTTCGATCTAATGCTTCACCATTGTAAGAAACAAACACTGTAGGAATACATAAAACACCTTCTTTAATAAATACTGGTGAAGTAACATCCCAATATGTGTAACCTCTTGCTTCAAATGTAGCTCTTAAACCACCAGATGGGAATGAGGATGCATCTGGTTCACCTTTAATCAACATCTTTCCAGAAAATCTCGCGATTGGTTCACCATTACTTCCTGGTTCTACAAAAGCATCATGCTTTTCAGCTGTACCACCTGTTAAAGGTTGAAACCAGTGTGTAAAATGTGTAGCTCCATGTTCCATTGCCCATCGTTTCATCGCATGTGCGATTGCATCTGCAGTAGGCTGATCTAATTGTGTTTCTAACGCAATTGTTTTCTTCCATGCTTCATAAACTGGTGAAGGAAGTCTTTCTTCCATATCGATTTCTGTAAATACGAGTGATCCAAAATCTTTGTATGCTTTTTCCATGAAAATCTCCTTTTTCCTTCAAAATTTTAGAAAAATTGATATAAAACGTCAATATTTTTATAAAAAACAACAAAAATAATCAAAAATTCATAAAAAAACAGAGTTTTTTTACTCTGTTTCTACAAATTCATGTTTTGATAACCAAAAGGTGTTGATTCTACTAATTTTACTGATTTTACTTCTTCAACTTCATCTATTAAGATAGCTTGAACACCTTCAGAAATATCAGCACTTGCCATAAAACAACCCGCACAAGCACCAACCATTGTTACTGTAACAACACCATCTTGGAAATCTACAAACTCTACATCACCACCATCAGCTTGTAAGTATGGACGAATCTTATTCAATGTGTGATTGATTCTTCGAATGAGATCTTCTCTTGCAGGCGTTTCTGAATTTAACATTGCTTCTTTATTTTCTTCATCGATTTGGTTTTCTTTTACTTCTTCTGCCATATGATGCCTCTTTTCCACTGATTAGTTTAATCAAATTCTAGAATGCATGCAACTGAAATGATTTGATGTGTTATACTTTCTTTCGGAGATTTTAGTATGAGATATAAAACAGGAATGGTCGTAGAAGGAAAAGTAACAGGCATACAACCTTATGGTGCGTTTGTTTCTTTAGATAGTCAAAATGCAGGACTGATTCATATTTCTGAGATTAGTGATGGATTTGTCAAAGATATTAGTAAATATGTTCAAGTTGGAGACTATGTGAAAGTAAAAATCGTTGATTTTGATAAAAAACATCACCAAGCTAGATTATCTTTAAAAGCATTAAATAAACCTAGAGTAAGAAAAGCTCGTAGACAACATATTTATCAAAAACCATCATTACCGCCTATGAAATTAGGCTTTCAATCAATTGCTTCAAATATGGATCAATGGATTGAAGAAGCAAAAGTAAACATTTTAAAATGAAAATTTAATTTTTTTAGGATTTTTGAAAGAAAGTGTGAATAGTATATATAGAGGACCTCTACATTACGATAGCACACTTTTTTTGTGCTTGAATAAAAGTGAACGGTAAAACAAAGTGAGAGAACTTTATGATATTTGTTTTATTGTTATTACTTTCTTTTGGAAAGGAGATTTTAAAATGGAAAAGAAAAAGAAAAACGTAAAAGGTATGAGTGTTGTATTCTTTTTGACTGCGGCGTTTGATTTGTATTGTGTTGTCTGTACAATCATGATTTTAAATGGGAACTATTTTGAACCTGATTTTTTAGGATTGGATGTAACAATGGGAAAAAGTGTATTTGTTGCGACAATGGTTATGTATGCGTTGGATTTGATTTGTAGAGTATACTTAGGTGTAAAAGGGATACAAGTTGTTAAAGATACTTATCAAGGTGAAAAACATCTTCAAATGGCATTTGTTTTATTTGTGATTGAATTGATTGGTATTGGAGCTACAGGTTTTCTTGTTATTCAAGGGAACTTTCATCTAATATCACAAATGTTATTAGATTTAACAACTTGTTTTCTTCTTTATTTCTATCGTGAATTTTGTAAGGAAATCGCAAAATAATTAAAAAACAGGATCAAATTCCTGTTTTTCTCTTATCAAAACAATAGCGTGCTATTGACAGTGTGCTATTGAAATGATATAAATACATGCGGAGGGAGGACCTATGAAAAGAATTGTAGATATTGGATTTCGTATTAAAAAAATCAATGATCTTTTGTGTAAAAGAGCAGATCAGACGATGCAAGAAATGGGTGTTACCTTTTCTCAACATCATGTACTTGTTTATCTTGTACAACAAGCAAATCACACTTCAACCATGAAAGAGTTAGAACATGCGTTTATGGTTTCGCAAGCTACGATGGCGGGTATTGTAAAACGAATGGAAGAAAAGAACTATATTCGTTCTTATTATTCTGAAAATGATAGAAGAATTAAATATGTTTGTCTCACAAAAAATGGTGAAGAAATTTGTGAGAAATCTCATACTTTAATGAAAAAGTGTGAAAAGAAGATGCAAGATTTATATACAAAAGAAGAAATGATGGCTTTTGATGAATATTTAGATAGATTATTTGATTTATTGGATAAGGAGGATGCATCATGATAAAAACATTAAAAAGTTGTATAGGTCAGTATAAAAAGGCAACAATATTAACACCAATCTTTACAAGTTTAGAAGTATTGTTGGAAGTTATGATTCCATTTATTACTGCTTCATTAATTGATAAAGGAATTAGTAGTGGAAACATGAATGAAGTTATTAAATATGGAATTATTATGCTTGTATTGGCATTTGCTTCATTATTTTGTGGTGTGATGAGTGGTAAATATGCTGCTGAGGCATCTACTGGTTTTGCGGCAAATGTAAGAGAAAAAATGTATAAAAAAATACAAACTTATTCTTTTTCAAACATTGATAAGTTTTCTACAGCTGGTTTAGTAACAAGATTAACAACAGATGTTACAAACTTACAAAATGCGTTTATGATGGTGATTCGTATTGCGATTCGTCCACCACTGATGCTTGGATTATCGATTGTAATGTGTGTTTTGATTTCGCCATCGCTTTCTTTGGTCTTTGCGGTCGCTATTGTTTTTTTAGCAGTGTTTATTGGACTCTGTTTACCAAAAGTAAATACGATTTTTACAGATACATTTAATAAATATGATGATTTGAATGCAGAAGTACAAGAAAACGTTTCTGGAATTCGTGTTGTAAAGGCCTATGTTCGTGAAGAACATGAAAAAGAGAAATTTTCGAAAGCTGCACACAATTTAAGAAAGTTATTTGAAAAAGCAGAAGGAATGCTCGCAATTGTAAACCCAATTATGAATTTGGCTGTTTATGGTTGCATCGTAGCGCTAAGCTGGTTTGGAGCACATCAGATCGTTGGTGGATCCTTAACAACTGGTGAATTAACTTCTATGTTTTCTTATGTGATGAGTATCTTAATGTCATTAATGATGTTAAGTATGACGATTGTTATGATTACAATGTCCATTGCTTCCGCAAAGAGAATTGCTTCTGTAATCAATGAAGAACCAGATATTCAAAATAAAGAAAATCCAATTATGGAAATAAAAGATGGTTCCATTGATTTCAATCATGTCAATTTTGCGTATACTTCTGGAAATGGAGAAGATGTCCTACAAGATATTGATCTTCATATTCATTCAGGAGAAACGATTGGTATCATTGGTGGAACGGGTTCAGGTAAGAGTACACTTGTTTCATTGATTAGTAGATTGTATGACGTAACAAAAGGTAGTGTTGAAGTAGGTGGTATAGACGTTAAAAATTATGATATTCCTACTTTACGTAATGCAGTATCTGTTGTTTTACAAAAGAATGTCTTATTCTCTGGAACGGTTTTAGAGAATTTAAGATGGGGAAATGAAAACGCAAGTGAAGAAGAATGTTGGAAAGCTTGTGAATTAGCGTGTGCAGATGAATTTTTGAAAAAGATGCCAGATGGCCTGATGTCACGTGTTGAACAATCCGGTAATAACTTCTCTGGTGGTCAAAAACAAAGACTATGTATCGCTAGAGCTCTATTAAAAGAACCTAAGATCTTGATATTAGATGACTCAACAAGTGCTGTTGATACGGCAACAGATGCAAAGATTCAAGCAGCATTTCATGAACAAATTCCAGATACTACAAAAATCTTGATTTCTCAAAGAATCTCTTCTGTAAAGAATGCAGATCGAATCATCGTTATTGATGATGGAAAGATTTCTGGATTTGATACACATGACAACTTAATTCAAAATAATGTCATTTATCGTGAAATAGAAGAAGCACAAAATAAAGCTGGTGGTGACTTTGATAAACCACAACAAGACTAGGAGGTGAAGTATGCCAAGAGGACAAATGAAACCTGTAAAAAAGGTAAAAAAAGGTACATTCTCTAGAGTAATCAAATACATGGCAAAGGATTATACATTACAAATGTTATTTGTGATTATTGGTATCTTTGTTTCTGTATTTTGTACATTACAAGGAACTTTATTTCAAAAAACTTTGATTGATTCCTATATTCTTCCTATGATCCAAGAAGGTTCTACGGATTTTACACCATTATTAAATGCAATCTTAAAATTGATTGGAATTTTATTGATTGGAGTTTTGGCAAGTTATGCATATAACAGAATGATGGTTACGATTTCTCAAGGAACAATGGAAAAAATGAGAAATGAAATATTTTCTCATATGCAAACATTACCAATTCGTTACTTTGATACACATGCACATGGAGATATCATGTCTGTATATACAAATGATGTTGATACAATGAGACAAGTCATTTCACAGACGATTCCGAATGTTTTATCTTCTTCGATTACAATCGTTTCTTCTTTTATCTCAATGATCATGTTATCTATTCCATTAACAGCAGTATCATTATTTATGATTTGTATCATGATGGTCGTTGTTATGAAAATTGGTGGTAAATCTAGTAAATACTTCATCGAACAACAAAATTCATTAGGTAAATTAAATGGATATGTTGAAGAAATGGTACAAGGTGTAAAAGTTGTAAAAGTTTTCTGTCATGAAAAAGAAGCAATCGAAGGCTTTCAAGACAACAATGAAGACTTAAGAAAGAGCGCATTCAATGCGAATAAATACGCAAATATCATGATGCCTATCATGTCAAATTTAGGAAATATTTCTTATGTTTTGATTGCGATTGTAGGTGCAGCACTTTCTTTAAGTGGTATTACAGGATTAACACTTGGAACACTTGTTTCTTTCTTAACTTTGAATAAGAATTTTACACAACCAGTAACACAGATTTCTCAACAAGTTAACTCTGTGGCTGCAGCGATGGCTGGTGCAGAAAGAATCTTTGAGTTATTAGATGAAGAAAGTGAAGCAGATGATGGATATGTTGAACTTGTGAACGTAATTGAAAAAGAAGATGGAACATTAGAAGAAACAGATCATAGAACTGGTGTATGGGCTTGGAAACATCCACATAAAGCAGAGGGAACAATTACCTATCGTAAACTAGAAGGTAAGATTACAATGGATGATGTTGATTTCTCTTATGATGGCAAGAAAACCGTTCTTCATAACGTAACACTATTTGGAATGCCAGGAGAGAAGATTGCATTTGTTGGTTCAACTGGTGCAGGAAAAACAACGATCACGAATTTAATCAATCGTTTCTATGATATTGCGGATGGAAAGATTCGTTATGATGATATCAATATAAATAAAATCAAAAAGTCTTCCTTAAGAAGATCTTTAGGAATCGTATTACAAGATACAAATCTTTTCACTGGAACAATTATGGATAATATTCGTTATGGAAGATTAGATGCGACGGATGAAGAATGTATCTCTGCTGCGAAACTTGCAAATGCGGATGGATTTATTCGTAAACTTCCAAATGGATATAATACTGTTATTAAAGGTGATGGTGGTACTTTATCGCAAGGTGAAAGACAATTATTATCCATTGCACGTGCTGCAGTAGCAGATGCTCCGGCAATGATTCTAGATGAAGCAACTTCTTCCATTGATACAAGAACAGAATCTCTTGTTCAAAAAGGTATGGATGCACTCATGAAAGGTAGAACAACATTTGTGATTGCGCATCGTTTATCAACCGTTCAGAATTCGGATTGTATTATGGTTTTAGAAAATGGAAGAATTATTGAACGTGGAAACCATGAAGAATTGATTGCGAAAAAAGGTCGTTATTATCAACTTTATACAGGAAATGAAATCGAAGAAGGTTAATGAAACTGCTCTATATGAGCAGTTTTTGTTATAATGGGAACATGTTAGAAATATTTTGTGCAATATATCCTGAAGCGAAAGTTTTGATTCAAAGATTACATTTAAAAAAAGATTTATGTATGCAAAGATGGGATCGTTTTATCAATGAAGATAAAACAATTGGTTTAACGATTACTGGTGTTGGAAAAATCAATGCAGCAAGTTGTGTTACTTCTGTTTTGTTACAAGATGAAGATCCATTTGTATTATCTTTTGGATCATCTGCTTATTTAAAAGATATTCCATTTGTTCTTTATCAAGCAAATTGTATTTGTGATATGGATAGTGGAATTGCATATTATCCGGATTTATGGATACAAACTAATTGTAAGGAATGTGGATTTATCACAGGCAGTCAATTATTATCTTCTAAAGAAAATACACGAAGCACAATCAAACCTGTTATTGATTTAAAAAGCTATTTCAAAGATGTTATTCAGAAATATCCATCTTATTATTTATATGATATGGAATCTTCAGCAATCTATGAAGCGAGTAATCATTTTATTGGTCCACATCAAATGTTGTTTTTACGTTTTCCTTCTGATGGTGATGCTTCTCAAATAACATCTGAGAAGTTAACGGATGAAGTAGAAGAAATCTATGATTCTTTATATACAATTATTCAAAAACTAATACGATTACAAATAAAACAAACAGAAGATCAGGAGCCACTCGTACAACAATTGAAACAACATATTCATGCTAGTAATACAATGGGTAATCAAATCAACCAAATCATTCAATATTGTAAAACAATAGATTATGACTATGATAGTCTTATTCAAGAATTGTTGCAGGATGAAGTGAAATCAAAAGAGGATGGAAAGAAGGTATTCAATGAATTTCAAAGAAGATGTTGTAATTCCTAAATTTTCTCATATTTATGTCGAAGAAGATGTATTGGAGTTAGAACGTACAAAACAAGTTTTAAAGTACTTCAAACATTCCTCAATAATTGTCATAAAAGATTACAGAGATGTTTTTAATCGAAAGAAACAATGCCATGCGATACAAAAAGAATGTCAAAATCTGATACTAGCGAAGAAAAAGAAAGACTTTTTATATCCTGCTTCACCAGTATGCCAATCTTTTGGAAATGAACATTTTTATTACAGTACAAGTATGATGAATTGTATCTATGATTGCGAATATTGTTTCTTGAAAGGAATGTATCCTTCTGGAAATATTGTTGTGTTTATGAATTTAGAAGATTTCTTTGATGAAGTTAGAAAAGTATTGTTAAAACATCCTGTTTATTTATGTGTATCTTATGATACAGATATGTTAGCTTTAGAACCAATCTTTCATTATGGTAAACTTTGGAGTGAATTCTCAAAAACATATGATGATTTATCCATTGAAATACGTACGAAAGGTACTTTTTCAGAAGAATGGAAAAAGATTGCTATTTCTCAAAATGTCATATTAGCATTTACATTGTCACCCGGCTATGTAGCTCAAAAATATGAACATGGAACACCAAATTTAAGTCAAAGAATTGCGATGATTCAACAAGCAATACAAATTGGATATCCTGTAAGAATTTGTTTTGATCCGATTGTTGTATTTCCAAACTATGAACGGTCTTATCAATTGATGATTCAACAAGTATCCAAAGAAGTTGATTTGACTAAAGTGAAAGATATTAGTGTTGGCAGTTTCCGGATTTCAAAAAATTATTTATCCAATATGAGAAAACAATATCCAAATAGTAGTGTTCTACAATATCCTTATGTATGTGAACAAGGATTCTATCATTTACCAAATGAGATATTGAATCAAGTAGAAAGTATTGTAATGGATGAATTAACAAAGATTGTATCCAAAGATAAAATCTATAGATGGGAGGAATGACATGTATCAGGCAATTGTAACTGGAGCTAGTTCTGGAATAGGAAAAGCAATCACAAAACAATTACTCCTTGATGGATATGAAGTATATGGTATTGGTAGAAACTTCACGGAACAGATAAACAATCCGTTATTTCATGAAATACAATGTGATTTATTAGATAAGAAAACATTTGAAAAATGTTTAAAACAACTTCCCACAAAAGATTTAAAAGTATTCATTAATAATGCAGGGTGCGCATATTATGGGATGCATGAAACAATCCATAAAGATCATATTCAGGAAATGGTTCGTTTGAATTTAGAAATACCAATGTTGTTTGCACAACATTTCACACGTGCATTAAGAGAAAACAAAGGTACAATAATCAATATCGCAAGTATTTCAGGAACACATGCTGCGCCTCATGGTGCAGCATACGCAAGTACAAAAGCTGCGCTGATTTCTTTTAGTAAATCATTGTTTGAAGAAAATAGAAAACATGGTATGAAAGTAATTTGTTTGGTTCCGGATATGACAATGACAAATTTATATCGTAACGCAGATTTTGAAGCAGAGGAAACAGAAGGATGTAGTTTATTACCAGAAGATATTTCGGATGTTGTTTCTAATGTTTTAAAACAAAAAGATAGTATCGTGATCAGCGAAGTGATTATTCAACCACAATTTCATCGCATTCATAAAAAATGAAACCTCATCTTTCTTAGATGAGGTTTCAAGCTTTTCATTTTGTTTGTACTTTTTTTAAGTAATGCACATAGATAACTAAAACGAGCAAATTGGCTACAGTAGATACCAAAACTGTCCAATCATCGTTTCTTAATACAACACCAAGTACAGCTACTGCACAACAAATCACTTCTGCTCCAAAGAATAGATTTGCACACTTTAATAGTTCAGCACCATCATATTTTTCTTTGAGAAACTTTAATCCCATAATACCAAAGTATAGTTCAATAAATGCGAACAATGCAGTTTTGATCGTATAGAGAACCATAGAACCATTTAATGTTGCCTTATCCAATGCCGCTAACTCTTCTGGACTAATTACTCCAAAAAGTGAACATAAACAAGCAATTGTCATGCAGATATCACCAATTCCAAAAATGATGTACAAAATACTGAATACCTTTAATACCTTTTTATCCTTTTTCATAATCTTTTCCCCTCTGATTCTTTTTATTATAGAATTGAAGCAACCGTAGGATTGTTCTTTTCATCTACTACGCTAATATTTGAAATTGCGGAAACAACAGAAGCCAAACGAAGACGACTACCAGATTGTGTTAATAACCAATATCCACCTGAAATGTTATCTAAATCTTCATCACTTAATGGAACTTTGGCTAGGAAATCTTTGACTTCATCTGCACTGACTTCTACACCATGTTTTTTTGCTTCAGAAGTGATTAGAGTGATACATCCTTCTTCATCTTTTAAATCAGCACCTTTCAAGGCATCTACGATTTCTTTGTTTACTTTTTCGTCTTTCAATAATTCTACTAATGTCATAATGATTGACCTCCTTTGTCTATTTATATTTTACACCAGGATTGAAAGGGAATATACAGATATCATGTAAATTATTCATGATTTATGAAAAAAGATGAAAAGAAACGAATGCATTGTATAATGTATCAAAATGAAAAAAGGAATATTGAAAATGTCTGATAAAAGAAAATATAAATTAAATCAATCATTAGATAATCTAAATGAATATATACGAGTAATACATCCATCTGTTTGGTTATTATTGATTGCCATGTTGAGTATTGTAATTGGAATTGTTTGTTGGGGCTTGTTTGGACACATTGATAGAACGATAGAAACCACAATTCATGTAGAAGAGGGGCAAGTTCTTTGTTATGTGGCACATGCTGATCAAGATGATATCAAAGAAGGAATGAAGATTACATCTGTTGAGATACAAGGTAAGATTGGTTCTTTGAAAGAATCAAATGGAAACATAGATATTTATACAGTTTCTGAAATGAATGAAGTAGAAGAAGGGTATTATCAAGGTAAAATTATTGTTGAAGAAATATCTCCTATTTCATTTCTATTAGATTAAGGTGCTTTGTATGAAAAAGAATGCAATCAAAAAACCAATTGAAAAGGGTTTGGCAAAAGTACCAGTCATCATGCAACTGGAAGAGTTAGAATGTGGTGCTGCAAGTTTATGCATGGTTTTGGCGTATTACAATAAATGGATTCCAATTGAAGAAGTTCGTAATGTATGTGGTGTTTCTAGAGATGGTGTGAGTGCAGGCAATATTTTACGTGCTGCGCGTTATTATGGATTAAATGCATCAGGATATCGTTGCCCAGTGAGTACGATCATGAAGAATGTATCATTTCCGTGTATTGCCTTTGTTTATGGATGTCATTTCGTTGTGGTTTGTGGAACGAAAAATGGGATGATCTATGTAAATGATCCCGCAAAAGGAACATGTAAATATACACAACATGAATTTGAAGAAATCTATAATCAAATTTTGATTCAATTTTCTCCATCGGATACTTTTCAGCCTTCTGGAAAACAAAAAAGTATGTTTTCTTATACAAGGAAACGTTTGAAAGGCACAAACGCTGCAATCCTATTTGCGAGTATCACAGGTATCATTGCTTCTGTAATTAGTGTACTTTCTCCAGCTTTTTCGCGTGTTTTTTTGGATTATTTATTACCTGGAGATAATCCACAATGGGTTTGGCCATTTCTTGTTTTATTGGCATTATTTGATTTTGTACAAATTGTTATGACAGGACTTCAATCTGTATATTCTCTTAGAATCAATGGGAAAATGGCAGTGATTGGGAATTCAACATTTATGTGGAAGATATTGAAAATGCCAATCCAGTTTTTTTCACAAAGAAGAGCAGGAGATATTCAACAAAGACAAGCTTCCAATGCGACAATTGCATCTACGTTGATTGAAACATTTGCGCCATTATTTTTAAATACATTGATGATGTTATTTTATTTGTGTGTGATGTTGAAATATAGTTTTGTCTTAACAATGATTGGCCTAATTTCCATGAGTGTTAATCTATTGCTTTCACAATACATAACAAAAAAACGAATTAATATAACACGTGTTTCCATGAAAGAAAGTGCTAATTTAGCATCTACAACGATCATTGGTATCGATATGATTGAAAGTTTAAAAGCAACCGGTGCAGAAAATGGATTCTTTACAAAGTGGGCTGGTATTCAAGCGAATGCCAATGCACAACAAGTACGTTATGTAAAATCAGATGTTTATTTAAGTATGATTCCACAATTGATTACTACCGTAACAAATTATCTGATTTTATTAAATGGTGTTTGGTTAATCATGAATGGAGAATTCACAATTGGTAAATTAATGGCTTTTCAAGGCTTTTTGGGCTCTTTTATGTCTCCAGCTATGACATTGATTGATACTGGTCGTACATTACAAGAAATGCGTACAAACATGGAACGAATAGATGATGTTATGGAATATCCAGATGAACATATTTTTAGTGAACACAAAGAAGCTTGTTATACACAACTAAGTGGAAAAATTGAAATGAAGGATGTCGTATTTGGATATAACATTCTTTCAAAACCATTTATTGAGAATTTTGACTTATCGATTGAACCTGGTCAGTCTCTAGCAATCGTTGGAGATTCTGGTTGTGGGAAATCTACACTTTCTAAATTATTGTCAGGAATTTATGAACCATGGAGTGGGCAAATTTTGTTTGATGGAAAACCATTAAATGATATTTATAAAGGTGTATTTCGCTCTTCCGTTGCGGTTGTAGATCAAGATATCACATTATTTGAAGATACCATTGCTGAAAATATTCGTATGTGGGATGCAAATATTGATGATATGGATATTGTACAAGCGAGTAAAGATGCACAATTTCATGAAGATGTGATGAAAAGACCACATGGTTATAAAGGAAAATTACAAGAAGATGGCAAAGATCTATCTGGTGGACAAAGGCAGAAGTTAGAAATTGCTAGAGCTCTAGCAATCCATCCATCCATTTTGATTTTAGATGAAGCGACTAGTGCATTGGATGCGAAAAATGAATATGAAATTTTACAAGCAATTAAAAATAGAAAGATTACTTGTATCATGATCGCACATCGATTATCTACAATTCGTTCTTGTGACAAAATCATCGTTATGGATAATGGGAAGATTCAAGGATGTGGTACACATGAAGAATTATTAGAAAGTAACACATTATATCAGAATCTTGTTCGTGTTAACTGAGGTGTAATATGAATGAATTTAATGTCAAAGTAAAATTAAAAGAATTCACAGATGACGAACAATTTGTAGAAGCAATGGATGCTTTGCGAGATGCAGTGATTGGTGAACGATTAAGAAGTGTCTTGGATGATAAAGAAATTGAAACTTCTGTGATTCAAGAAATATTAAAATATTTTCGTTGTAAGTATAAAGAAACAAACTATTTAAAAGGAGATACATTTGAAAAACAATTGGAATATTGTTTACATCCATATGGCATCATGTATCGTTCTGCTAGATTAGAAAAAGGTTGGTATCATAACGCAACTGGAATCATGCTTGGAACAATGAAAGAAGATGGTGTAGCAGTTTTATTGAAACAATGGAAGTTTGGTGGATATGTTTTTGTAGATCCACATACTGAAAAATTGATTCATTTGAATTTGAAAACAGAGAAATTATTAGATGAAGAAGTAATCTGTTTCTATCCATCTTTACCATCTAAAAGTTTAGAAGTAAAAGATTTAATGAAATTTATGTTTTCTCGTTTAACAACAGCGGATATTTTGTTTTATGTTGGAACGATGGCTGCTGTTTCAGTATTAGGGCTATTAACACCGTTATTTACAAAAATACTCTTTGGAAGTGTATTACAATATGGTAATTTACAAACATTGGTTGCCTTAGGATGTTTTATGATTTGTTATTGCTTTGGCTCTATGTGTTTAACAACATTTCAAAACTTAATGAAATCTAAAATC
This sequence comes from Eubacterium sp. AM49-13BH, assembly GCA_963650865.1. GTDB lineage: Bacteria > Bacillota_I > Bacilli_A > Erysipelotrichales > Erysipelotrichaceae > Bulleidia. The sequence continues at coordinate 14,842 of CAVJMM010000023.1, forward strand.
ATTACAAAACAAGATGTTGCGGTACAAGCTGCTTTTATGAGTAGAGTCATTCATCTGCCTTCTTCATTTTTTGCAGAGTATGGTTCTGGAGAATTATATTATAAGATTGAAAGTGCACAATCCATTTGTTCTACTTTATTTGATACGATTGGTACAACAGGGCTAGCCTCATTATTTTCTTTAATCTATATTGGACAAATTTTTCGGTTTGCTCCAGGATTAGTTCTCCCTTCTCTTTTTGTTATTTTGAGTTCCTTTGTTGTTTCTTTTGTGACAGCTTGGATGCAATCTAATCATTTAAAAGGACATTTGAATATTGCAGCAAAAACAAGTGGTATGACATATGCATTAGTGAAAGGCATTCAAAAGATAAAATTAGCCGGTGCAGAAAAAAGAATGTTTGCGCAATGGGCACAAATCTATGCGGATGAAGCACATTCAGAATATACGCTTCCATTATTTTTGAAATTCAATAGTATGATTCAATTGACAATTACACTTGTTGGAACATTGGTTTTATATGTTTCCGCAATTCAATTACACATTAGTGTTGCGAATTTTTATGCGTTTTCATCTGCTTACGGATTAATTGCCAGTGCATTTGCTGCTTTAGCGAATGCGTGTCGAGCTATGGCTATGATTCAACCAATGTTAGAAATGGCAAAACCAATTTTAAAAGAAGTTCCTGAAAATGGAGAAGAAAAAGAAATCATCACAGATCTAACAGGATCTATAGAAATACGTCATTTAAGCTTTTGTTATGAAGATGGAACACCAAATGTCATTGATGATCTAAATTTATCAATTAGACGAGGAGAATATGTTGCGATAACAGGTGCTACAGGGTGTGGAAAGAGCACATTGTTAAGATTGTTATTAGGCTTTGAAAAACCAAAAAGTGGAACGATTTTTTATGACCGTCATGATATGCAAGATATTGATTTATCTTCTTTGAGAAAACAAATCGGAACTGTCCAACAAAATAGTCGTTTATTTCCTGGTGATATTTTATCAAATATAACGATATCAAATCCTTTGTTAAGTGAACAAGAAGCATGGGATGCGGCAGAATTAGCTGCAATTGCGGAAGAGATTCGCAAAATGCCAATGGGAATGCGTACGATTATTTCAGAAGGACAAGGTGGTATTTCCGGTGGTCAAAAACAAAGATTGTTGATTGCTAGAGCGTTAGCTCCAAATCCCAAAATATTATTTTTTGATGAGGCAACAAGTGCATTGGATAACATTACACAAAAGAAAATATCGGATGCGATTGATTCTTTACAATGTACAAGAATCGTTATTGCACATCGTTTATCTACCATCCAGAATGCAGATCGTATTTTGTATTTAGAAAATGGTAAAATTTTAGAACAAGGAACGTATTCAGAATTGATGCAACAGAATGGAAAATTTGCGGATTTAGTAGAAAGGCAATGCTTATAAGGTAGTATTGCTTTTTGCTTTGTGTATCTGTTTAGAGAGTCTACCATGTGTTATAATGTTAACAGTTTGGAAAGGAGTGTGCTTGCCTTGTCTTTTTATTCATTAGGGTTAACATTAACCAATATTCGTTCATTTATTGTGATGATCTTAGATATCATCGTCATGTGGTTTATTTTGTTTTATGCGTTGAAAATTGTTCGTTCTAATCAAAGAACGATTCAAATATTTAAAGGAATTATTTTAGTTATCGTAATTGATGCATTAGCGAAATTACTTGGCTTAAAGACTTTAGAGTTCTTAGCAGATATGTTTATTAATTATGGTTTTCTTGCGATTATTATTATCTTTCAACCAGAAATTCGTTCTTTATTAGAAAAGATTGGTCAATCGAATATTTTTTCTAGAATCAATACATTAACAGGAAATGAAAAAGAAAATCTTGTGGATCAAATCGTCACTGCTGTTATGTTACTAAGCAAAGATCAAACAGGTGCGTTGATTTCCATTGAACAATCCCAATCTTTAGATGCATATATCGCAACAGGTGTAAAGTTGAATTCAGATGTTACTGCAGAATTATTGACTTCTTTATTTGTAACAAGTACACCACTTCATGATGGAGCTGTTATTTTACAAGGAGATAAGATTGCATGTGCGAGTGCATATTTTCCTCCAACAAATGCAGATGTTCCATCTCGTTATGGTGCTAGACATAGAGCGGCAATTGGATTTTCTGAAGTAACAGACGCTGTGACGATTGTTGTATCAGAAGAAACAGGTGGTGTATCGATTACAGAACGTGGAAAGATTTTTACAATTGATAATCAAGAAACGTTAAGAAAGTATTTATTAAAAGTTATTTTAGGTGATGAATCAGATACTTATACAAAGAAAAATACAGATAGTTCAAAAGGTATTCTTTCGGCATTGAAGCTAAAGAAACAAGCTTCAAAACCAGAGACAAAAGAAGTTGCAACGAATCTAAAGATTGAAGCAATTGCACAAGATGAGGCAACTGTACATAAACAAGCAGATGAAGTTGCGAAAAAAGCAGAAATGAAATTGCCACATAAAAAGAAAAGGCCAGTTGCTTCTTATCCTCAACAACAAAAGAAAATCATTGCGGAAGAAGTGAAACCTGTTCAAGTCATTGAAAAGAAAGTGGAAGAGGTCAAGCCAGTTCCTAAGATGACACCAGAAGAAGTAAAAGCAGCTAGAGAAGCAGCAATCAATCAATTAAAAACAAAAAATGAAGTTTCAGAAAAGAAACAAACACCAATTTTAAATGATGAAGATCGTAAATTTGATACAAGTAAATTAAATATTTCTGAAATCGTTGGATTTAATGATGAACTTGATAGACAACTCAAGATGGTTGAAAAACTAGATAACACAACCTCTGATGATGAAGGAGGTGAAAAGCATGAGTGAAAACAAGAAAAAAGAATCCATGAATGATAAGAAAAAAACGGAACGTGCAAGTCAAATTGCGGAACAATCTAAAAAAGTAAAGAGAACATATGAACATCTTGAAGATGGATTATTTAAAACTTTACGTTTATTTTCTTCATTCTTAGATAAATTCTTATTTAATAAAAAATATAGTAAGATTGTGTCACTTGTATTAGCTTTATTGTTATATGCGATTGTAAATTACAATACATTATCTTCCTCTTATCAATCTTCATTACGCTATTCTAAAACCATATCAGATATAACGGTTACTGCGAAATATAATGCAGATACATTTGAAGTATCTGGTTTACCAGAAACAGTAGATGTTATACTAACAGGTGATGCAGCAAATGTTACAAGTGCTGCCAATTCTGAAAGTGGAACAGTAATTTGTGATTTGGATGGATTAACAGAAGGAGAACATGAAGTTAAACTCACAACAGAAGGTTATGGAAATAATGTCAATATCGTTGTGAATCCTACAAATGTAACAGTTACATTGAAAAAGAAAACAACACAACAATTTGATATTTCCTATGATTTTATCAATCAAGAACGAATGGATTCCAAATATTCACCAGGAACACCTGAATTTGAATATACAAAGATCAATGTTCGTGCATCGAAAGATACTTTAGATTCTATTGCGTTTGTTAAGGCTTTGATTGATGTGAGTGGACAAACAAGTGATTTTGAACAAGATGCGATACTAGTTGCTTATGATTCACAAGGAAATCCAGTGAATGCGGATATCGTACCTGATACTGTTCATGTGAAAGTCCCTGTGACTTCTCCTAGTAAATCTGTAAAAGTACAAGTACAAGTCAGTGGTGAAGTTCCAGATAATAAGGCAATTGATTCCATTACAATGGATCAAGAAACTGTAACAATCTATGGTTCAGAAACAACACTAGCAGATATTGACCAAGTTGTCGTTACGTTGGATGCAAGTTCCTTGACAAAGGACTCTACAATTTTAAGACCAATCGTATTGCCTGCTGGGGTGTCTAGCGCAAGTACTTCACAAATAACGATGAACGTTACTTTGGCAGATGCAGAAGAAAAAACAATTGAAGATGTACCAATCAATGTCATCAACAATAATAAACATTATAAAGCTTCACAACCAGATAACATTACAACGACTTCTGTTGTTGTAAAGGGCACAAAAAACAATATTGATAAAATTAGTGCAGATGATATAAATGTTTATATTGATATGAAAGATGTTCAACCTGGATTGCAAACATTTGCTTTACAGATAGAACAACCAACAAATGGAATCGTTACATATTCTTTAAATCAAGCAGAATATGAATTAAATGTGTTGGGTGAAACAAGTGATACGGATACGAGCGAAGGAGCAAATGTAAACAATGACTAAATATTTTGGGACTGATGGAATTCGTGGAAAAGCGAATGAAAGTTTGACTGTAGATCGTGCATTTCAAGTGGGTAGATACTTAGGCTATTATTTCTCTAAAAACGGAAAGAAAAAGATTATCATTGGAAAAGATACGAGATTATCTAGTGATATGTTAGAAAGTGCATTGGCAGCAGGAATTGTTGCACAAGGATGCGATGCATATTTGATGGGATATGGTCCTACACCAGCAGTTTGTTATTTAACACATAACGAAGATTTTGAATGTGGCGCAATGATTTCAGCTTCTCATAACCCATTCTATGATAATGGAATCAAAGTGTTCTCAAAAGATGGTGTGAAATTATCCAGTGATATTGAAGATTTGATTGAAGACTATATTGATGGGAAAACTACATTGGAATATGTAACTGGTGATCAGATTGGTAAGATCATTCCTTATGAAAGAGGCATTGAAAACTATTTGAACTTTGTGTGTGAGGAATTTGATATCGATTTGTCAGGAATGAATATTGCGATGGATTGTGCAAATGGTTCCGCGTGTATTACCGCAGAAAGAGCATTAAAAATGTTAGGTGCTAATGTTTATGCAATGCACAATGAACCAAATGGAATCAATATTAATAATCATGCAGGATCGACACATCCTGAAGCATTCCAACAATACATGAAAGATCATCAAGGACAATATGATCTTGGATTAACATTTGATGGAGATGCAGATAGACAAATTCTAGTTCGTAAAAACGGAGAACTTGTGAATGGTGATTATGTTTTATACATTTTAGGTAAATACTACCGTGATCAAGGAACATTGACAGGGAATACAATTGTTACAACAGTCATGGCAAATCTTGGATTGTGGAAAGCAATGGAAAGAGAAGGCATCCTTGTTGAAAAGACACAAGTTGGCGATAAATATGTTTACGAACAAATGTGTAAAAATGGTTACATTGTAGGTGGTGAACAATCTGGACATATTATTTTAAAACATCATGCAACAACTGGTGATGGATTAATGACAGCTTTATCAATTCTTAAAGTTATGAAAAAGACTGGTAAAACATTAGATGAATTGTGTGAAGGTTTAACAATCTATCCACAATTGTTAGTGAATGTTAAGGTGACAGATAAAACACAAGTTTTAAACGATGAAGAAATCAATGACGCAATTCAAAGCGTTGAAGCGGAATTAGAAGGGAATGGTAGAGTTCTTGTTAGACCAAGTGGAACAGAACCATTATTGAGAGTTATGGCCGAAGCTGAAACGGATGAAATTTGTGATCGTGTTGTTGGAATGATTGCACGTTTGATCCAAAGAAAATATGGCGTAGAGGAAGAACAGTGAAAGCAGGGAGAAATCTCTGCTTTTTGTGTTAAAATAATGGTACTAGGTGAACGCTATGAAAAAAGTAATTACAATTGTTGAAGATGAAAGAGATTTAAATGAATTAGTAAAAAGATATCTTGAAAGAGAAGGATATGAAGTACGTTCTTATTTGACATATGATGAAGCAAGTCAACATACAAGTGATGATGATGTTCATTTATGGATTTTAGATATCATGCTTGGCGATAAAAGTGGATTTGATTTGATTGAAGAAATTCGAACGAATGATTCGCAAGTTCCTGTTATTTTTATGTCAGCTAGAGACAAAGAATTTGATCGTATCATTGGATTAGAAAAGGGAAGTGATGATTATATCACAAAGCCTTTTTCACCAAAGGAATTAGTATTACGTGTTAATAATTTGATTCGTCGAGTATATCGTGAAGAAGAAAGTAAGATTTCTGTGGATGGATATGAAATTGATGAATTACAAAGAATGGTTTCTTATGACTCTAAAAAAATAGATTTAACAACAAAAGAATTTGATTTGTTAATGTTATTTGTGAATAATCGTGGAACTGCATTTCCTCGTGAAGCGATTCTTTCAAAAGTTTGGGAAGAAAACTATTACGGAAGTGACCGAGTTGTTGACGATACGTTGCGTCGTTTGAGAAAGAAAATGCCTGAACTAGCAATTCAGACAATCTATGGATTTGGGTATAGACTTGGATGAAACGTTTTCGTATATGGGTTCGTGAATTAACTCTTCTACAACAGATTCTATGTATTATTTTCTTATTTATTGCGATTTTTGTTGGCTTTTTGTTTTTCTTTATAACTCCAGCAATCGATCGCTTTTCAGAAACAGAAATGTATGAATTGTTGCATAGTTCGCAGAATACAATTATTGATTATATCAATGAAAATCCAGATGAAGAGAACGTTGTGTATGGAACAGATACTTCAATTATTCAATTAATGTATGATCCAGATGAAAATACGATTGTATTTCTGAGAGATGGTGAATTGAGTGATGATGTTTTGAAGCAAATTCAACAGCAAGCAGAAGAACCAAAATCAGGAACACAAGACTATGTATTAGAATCCGATGAAGAAGCAAAACAAAATGTGAAATATTTGTATTCGATTACATTATTGAAAGATGGTAGAGAATTGATTTCTGTCATGGCGGATACGTATCGTGTCGCATTTCGTAAATCATTGATATCTGGTGTTGTGATGATGAATATATTGGTTGTAAGTGTACTACTTGCGTTATTGATGATGTGGGTTGGAACCTTTATTTATCCTTTACAACAAATCAAATTATATATTCAAAAAATCAAAAATGATGAACCTGCTACATTGAATATAAAAAGAAATGATGAAATTGGTGAAGTTGCAGAAGCATTAACAGAAATGCAAAGTGCATTAGAAAAACAAAATCGAGAAAAAGAAGAAATGATTCAAAATATTTCTCATGATTTAAAAACACCAATTGCGACAATTAAGTCTTATTCTGAAGCAATCAAAGATGGTATCTATCCTTATGATACATTAGAAAAATCCATTGATGTCATAATTGAACATGCGGAAAGATTAGAGAAAAAAGTAAAAAGTTTAATTATTCTAAATAAGATGGGATATTTATTAGATAAGTGTCCTGAAGGTGATCATTTAGATATGAACGCAATCATTGAAAAGGTTGTTTTATCTCTAAAAGTAGTTCGACCAGAAATACAAATTATTTCTAAAACAGATAAAAATATTAAATTTCATGGGGAAGAAGAACCATGGAGAATTACTGTTGAAAATTTAATGGATAACGCATTGAGATATGCGAAAAGTACAGTAACTGTGGAACTAAAAAAAGATGAATTACGTGTTATTAATGATGGAAAACAAATTGAAGAAGATCGTATTCCGACGTTATTTCATCCATATGAAAAAGGAACAGATGGTCAATTTGGGCTAGGATTATCCATTGTACATAGAGTCTGTACGACATATGGATACCATGTACAGGCTGAAAATTTACCGGATGGTACAAGTTTCAGAATATGGAAAGATCATCCAAAAAGAGAAAGACAAAAGAAATTATCTGCATAATAATATCTAAAAAAGGAGTTGTAGTCTTAACGGAAGCTCCTTTTTTTTGTAGAATATATACGGTATGAATAAAAAAATAAATGAAATAAATACTGCTTATATAGAAGCAGGTATTGGAAATGATGTCATTTTATTACATGGATGGGGGCAAAATAAAGAAATGATGCAGATGATCTTTGATCATTTGAAAGACCGCTTTCATGTTTGGGCATTAGATTTTCCTGGATTTGGACAAAGTGATGAACCACCTGTTGCGTGGGGCGTTGAAGACTATGAGCTTTTTTTAGAAGACTTCATTCGTGAAAATGGAATTGTTGATCCAATCTTGATTGGACATTCTTTTGGATGTCGTGTGGCAATTCGTTATGCCGCCAAAAATCAAAATCATGTTAGAAAGATGTGTTTAACGGGTGCTGCTGGAATTCGACCAAAACATGGCTTGGATTGGCAAATTCGCACAAAGGCATATAAAGCAGGAAAATGGTTTTTAAAAGCAACTGGGCAAAACGAGAAATTAGAAGAAATGCAAAAGAATGCTGGAAGTGAAGATTATCGGAATGCTAAAGGTATTATGAAACCTACATTTGTGAAAGTCGTAAATGATGATGTTTCTCCTATCTTAAAAGATGTGAAATGTTCTGTTTTACTTGTTTGGGGAGAATTTGATACTGCTGCTCCTTTATGGATGGGGAAGCAAATGGAAAAAGAAATGCCGGATGCTGGTTTAGCTATTTTTGAAGGTGATGATCATTGGGCTTATTGGCATCAACCAGCAAGATTTAATGCGGTATTAGACATATTTTTGAAGGGTGACGAGAAATGAGTATTCTAAAAATATTATTATTGGTTTGTTTTGTATTGGCTACATTTGTACCTGTAAAACATGCATTACATATCTTTCAACAGAATCGTTATGAGACAGAAAGATTAACACCGTGGATCAAGGATAACTTTAAATTGAATTTAAAACATGCTTTTGTACCTGTTTTGATTGGTATCGTTGCAGCAATTTTATCTTTTATTTTCTTTCAATCAGGTGGAACAATTGCACAAGTTTGCATGTTGTTGGTTTTATTTGTTGTGATGTATTCAAAAGAAAAGAAACAAGTTTATATTAAACCACTTGTTTTAACAGCGCGTGTAAAACGTCAAATTGTAGTGCTTTCAATTTTAGAATTTATAATTGTATTTCTCATTTTGGTGAATGATTTTGATCCATTTTTAACATTATGTGCGTATTTTTTACCTTGGATCTTATTGTATCCAATGAGCTGGATCACTTCTCCAATCGAAGCAATGGTTCGTCAATCATTCTTGAATGATGCCAAAAGAATATTAAATTCTCATGAAAATTTAATTAAAATTGGAATTACAGGATCTTTTGGAAAAACAACGACGAAAAATATCATGCAGGCAATGGTGTCTGAACAATTCAATTCTTTGATGACACCAGCTTCTTACAATACACCAATGGGTATTACAAGAACGATTCGTGAAATGTTAAAACCGATTCATCAAGTTTTTGTTTGTGAAATGGGTGCAGATCACGTAGGAGATATTGAAGAATTGATGGATTTTGTTCACCCTACGATTGGTGTTGTTACATCGATTGGACCTCAACATTTAAATACATTTGGTTCACAAGAAAACATCACAAATGAAAAAATGAAGATGATTGAGATGCTTCCAAAAGATGGTTTTGGTGTTTTGAATTATGACAATGAATTTATCAGAAATTATAAAGTAAAAAATACTGTTAAGACTGTTACATATGGTGTGATCAGTAAAGATACGGATTATACGGTAGAAAATGTTCAGTATTCTCCATATGGTTCTTCTTTTGTTGTTTGTTACAAAGATGAAAGAATTCCTATGGAAACAAAATTATTGGGACAATTGAATATATTGAATATTTTATCTGCGGTAGCTGTTGCTAGAGAACTAGGCGTTAATTGGGATGTAATTCAAAGAGCTGTTAAACAAATGAAACAAGTGGAACATCGCTTAGAGCTTAAGAAAATCAATGGATATCGATTCATTGATGATGCATTTAACGCAAATCCAACTGGTTCTGCGATGGCATTAGAAGTATTATCAATGATGCCAAATAAGAGAATCATTGTTACTCCAGGTATGATTGATCTAGGAGAGAAACAAAATGAAATCAATGAACATTTTGGAACATTGATGAAAGACAAAGCAGATGTTGTGATTTTAGTTGGTAAAAATCAAACAAAGCCAATCTATGATGGATTACAAAAATCTGGTTTTGATATGAATCAAGTGTTTGTTGTCGATAAAGTGAAAGATGCATTTGCGTATGTTTATACAAATGCAACACCGCAAGATACGATTTTGTTAGAGAATGATCTACCAGATGCTTTTAACCATTAACAAAAGATAGTATACTAGAAAAATCTTACGAGAAGTGGAGAGGAAAAATATGGAAAACTTAATTCATGAGGAATGCGGTATTTTTGGAATCTATGATCCTAGTGGAACAAACGATGTAGCAGCAAGTACGTATTATGGTTTATTTTCATTACAACATAGAGGACAAGAATCGTGTGGTATTGCGGTAAATGATAGAGGTGTTATCACTTATCATAAAGATGTTGGACTCGTACGTGATGTTTTTTCAAAAGAACAATTAGATGCTTTAGGAAAAGGTCAAATTGCGATTGGACATACACGTTATTCTACATTTGGTACAGTCAATCAAACAAATGCTCAACCACTTGTTGTAAGACATGTGAAAGGTCAAATGGCTTTAGCACATAATGGTAATTTAACAAATGCTCCAGAACTCAGAGAAAAACTGGAATTACAAGGAGCTATCTTTCATACGACAAATGATTCTGAAATCATTGCGTATGAAATTATTCAAGAAAGATTAAAAACAGCTTCTATTGAAGAAGCAGTAGAAAATGTAATGGATGTTTTAGAAGGGGCATATTCCCTTGTTGTGATGTCACCTGAAAAACTAGTAGCTGCTAGAGATATGACAGGTTTTCGACCACTTGTTATGGGAAAACTAAACAATGGTGAAATTGTATTTGCTTCAGAAACTTGTGCATTAGATTCACTAGGTGCAACGTATATAAAAGATCTTGATGCAGGCGAAATCGTTGTTGTGGATAAAACAGGAATTCGTTCTATCACTTCGCATGTTAAACCAATTAAACATATGTGTGTGTTTGAATATATTTATTTCGCTAGACCTGACAGTGTTATGGAAGGAATTAGTGTTCATGAAGCTAGAAAACAAGCAGGTAAGATTCTCGCAAAAGAACATCCAGTAGAAGCAGACGTTGTCATTGGTGTTCCTGATTCAGGACTAGATGCTGCTTTAGGTTATTCGGAAGAAAGTGGAATTCCTTATGAAACAGGTTTTTCTAAAAACAAATATATCGCAAGAACATTTATTCAACCTGCACAATCACAAAGAGAAAATGCAGTCCGCTTGAAACTAAATGTCATTGCTTCTGTTGTGAAAGATAAAAGGGTCGTTATGGTTGATGATTCGATTGTTCGTGGGACAACAAGTGCTCGTATCGTTGCGTTATTAAAAGATGCTGGTGCCAAAGAAGTACATGTACGTATTTCTGCTCCACCATTTATCTCACCATGTTATTATGGAACAGATATTGATTCTAAGAAGAATTTAATTGCATGCAAATATTCTCAAAAAGAAATTGCTGAAAAAATTGGTGCTGATTCTTTAGGCTATCTTTCAGTAGATGGGGCAAAAGAAATGGCAAAAAATCCTGGATGTGATTTCTGTGTAGGATGCTTTACAGAAAAGTATCCAGCACCAATCCCTTCTTCTCAAGAAAAATCTCAATTTGAGAAAAAAATTAATGCGAGTGAAGAAGATCTACCAGATGAACGTGAAAGAGTTCATGGAGATGCAAAAGAATTTTAAAAAGGAAAAGGAACTAAGAATTTCTCAGTTCCTTTTTTTCTGATTATTTTTTTGCGGCAACGCGGAAGAATATTAATCCTAATATAAATAGGACTGTTAAACTCGCTACAGCGATATTGACAGAATTTGTTAAGGACACCGCAATTCCTACAAGGGTTGTTCCCATAAATGCAGCACCTTTCCCACAAATGTCATAGATACCAAAATATTCACCACTTGCTTCAGCTGGAATGATTTGTGCGTAGTAGGATCTAGACAATGCTTGAATTGCACCTTGGAACATTCCTACAACAAATGCCATAATACCAAATTGCCATAGTTCTTTCATAAATAATGCGTATATCGCTACTGCGAAATATCCACAAATACAAACCGTAATCAAGGAAGTAGAACTATACTTTTCACTTAACTTTCCAAATAATGAAGCAAACGCAAACGCTACAACTTGTGTTAATAATAAGATGACTAATAGCCCCATTTGATTTAAACCTAAAGCTGTACCAATCGCAACGGCTTCATCAATAATCGTATAAACACCATCAATATAGAAGAAGAAAGCAATCAAGAAATAGAATACTTTCTTTTCTTTGTGATACATTGTAATTAATGTATTTTTAATTCGTTTGAAACTTTCTTTAAGCTTATTTTCATCTGTTGGTTCTACATAATACTTTTGGTGGTAGTTTTTTAATAGTGGTACTGTTACTCCGAACCACCATACCGCAACAACAAAGAATGCTAAGAAAATTGATAACCTTTCATTCATAATGCCTAAGAAATCAGGATTTCCTGCAGCGTAGAATCCTAACGCTACAACAAAAGGAATACAACTTCCAATATAACCCCATGCATATCCTTGTGAAGATACAAGATCCATTCTTTCTGGATCAGTGATATCAGTTAACATCGAATCATAGAATACAAGAGATAATTGATAACAAACTTTCGCAATAACATAAATAACAAGATAGATAAGCCAATTTGGAACAACACCTAACAAAATACATCCGAATATTCCAATCATTAAAGACCCAACAAACATCCTTTTTTTCATATCTTTGTGATCGGCAATTGCTCCAAAGAGTGGACCTCTAATGGCTACCAAAATGGTTGCGATACTCGTAGCGTAAGACCAGTACGCTAAATAATCTGAACTGTTCATTCCTGCATCTTGTGCTAATGTGTTAAACCAAATAGGAATGATAGTTGAAATCATCATTGTAAATGCTGAATTACCGATATCATAGTAGATCCAGCTTTTTTCTAATTTTGTGAAATTTTTAAACATAAATTTACCTCATGACTACTTTAATTATCTATTTTATTTTTCATATTGAACAGTCTTTTGTGTGAAATGTTTGTAAAATTCATATATTTATTTAAAAAAATTGTATGATATTAATAACTAGGAGGGATTTTATGAACACGAAAATTTGGGCACATCGAGGTGCGAGTGGTTATAGACCAGAAAATACACTTCCATCCTTTCAATATGCAATGGATTTGCAGGCAGATGGTGTAGAATTAGATATTCAATTAACAAAAGATGGACAAATCGTTGTTTGCCATGATGAAATGTTGGATAGAACATCAAACGCAAAAGGCTTTTTAAAAGATTACACATTAGAAGAATTAAAGAGTTTTGATTTTTCTTATCAGAATCCAGAACTTGGAAAAGTAACCATCCCTACGATGAAAGAAGTATTTGAATTATTAAAACCATCTAATTTAATTATTAATATTGAATTGAAAACCGGTGTATTTGATTATGAAGGAATTGAAGAGAAGATTGTACAATTAACACATGAAGAAGGGTTTGAAGATAGAGTTATTTATTCTTCTTTTAATCATTATTCCATTTTAAAAATACAACAATTAGATTCGAATGCGAAAACAGCATTCTTATATTGTGATGGAACAATTGATATGCCAAATTATGGAAATAAATATCATGTTGATGCTTTACATCCAGATTTTTGTAATTTAAGATATCCGAATTTTATGGAAGATTGTAAAAAATATCATTTAGATGTTAATGTTTGGACAGTTAATACAGAAGAAATCGCAAAGATGTGTTTATCTTGTGGTGTAAATTCTATCATTACAAATTATCCAGATAAGATGAGAAAGATCGTAGAAGAATATGAGTCCGGAATATAAAACATTTATTGAAGAAAAAATTAATCCATTTCTTAGTCTTGTTCAAGAAGGTGATTTTCATAGTTTGGATGGAACAAGAATTCATTATTATGAAGCGGTTCATCCAAATGAAAAAGCTTGTATTGTTATGGTGCATGGATTTTCTGAATTCTTTGGGAAGCATCATGAAAATGCATATCGATTCTATCAAGATGGTTTTAGTGTGTTCTTTATTGAGTTAAGAGGACATGGGAAATCAGAACATACAGATCAGTATAAAGATTCTAGAGTACATGTGAATGATTTTGAAGAATATGTTCAAGATTTAAATGCATTTGTTGAACAAATCGTAAAAAGGGATGCTAAGACAAAACAATATTTCTTGTTTTCACATTCGATGGGTGGTGCAGTATCGACACTTTACTTAGAAGAATATCCAACGGTATTTAAATGTGCAGTTTTGTCTTCTCCAATGTTAACGATGAATTATGGAAATATTCCAGAAGTAGCTGTAGATATGCTATCAACGTATTCTAAGATTGCGCCAGTCGCTGAAGAATTTGGCCCATCTCAAAAACCATTTTCTGGCATTGCTGATTTTGAAAACTCATCGATGTTAGATAAAGATCGTTATGAATATCAATTCGCACAAAGAATGAATCACAAAGAATATCAAACTTGGGGTGGTACTTGGAGTTGGATCCGTGCCGCAAAAGAAGCAACAAGTAAAATTCAAAAAAACATAAAAAAGATTCAAACACCAATTTTATTGTTGCAGGCTGGAAAAGATACAATGGTTAAACCAGATGGACAATTTAAGATTGATCAAAAGAATTCTCATGTTACGTTATTGGAATATGAACAATCAAAACATGAAATCTTTAACGCAACAGAGAATATCAGAAAAAATTATTACAGAGATGTTTTAGATTATTTTAATGCATATGTAAAAAAGGAATCGTGATTCAATGAACTATCATTATTTCTATAAAACACCAAATGATTTTGATGATATTTGTATGATGAGTGATGGTGATTATTTGATAGGACTTTGGTTTCAAAATACAAATGATGCATTCAAACATCCAAATATTAGTATTCAAAAACAACTTCCAATATTTCAAGAAACATGTAGATGGTTAGATGAATACTTTCAAGGTAAGGAACCGAACTTCATTCCAAATTATCGTATTGATCATTCAACACCTTTTCGAGATGAAGTAATTCATATCATGAATACAATTCCTTATGGTAAGACGATTACTTATAACGATATCGCAATGCAAATTGCCAAAAAAAGAAGGATTCCAAAAATGTCGGCTCAAGCAGTTGGTGGAGCAGTTGGCTGGAATCCTATTTGTATCATCATTCCTTGTCATAGAGTTGTTGGTGTAAATGGGAATTTGACTGGCTATGGTGGAGGGATCAAAAATAAGATTGCGTTATTGAAGTTAGAGAAGAATGACATGAACCAATTCTATATTCCAAAGAAGGGAACAAAGTTATGAAAAGATGCAAATGGTGCAATCTAAAAAATCCATTGTATGTTGAGTATCATGATCATGAATGGGGAAAACAAAATACAGATGATTCCTATTTGTTTGAAATGTTGATTTTAGAATTGTTTCAAGCAGGGTTATCATGGGAATGCATTTTAACATTTTCTAGGCAAGAAAACCCCCACTTCTAAAGAATGAAAGTGGTGGGATGAATTGCCTGATATCACTTGTTATATTTGCTTGGTCGCTGTATAATATAAGTATGGAAAACATTAGAGAATTCGATACAAATAGTCATTCAGTCTACATGTTACAATACCACTTGATTATGTGCATCAAACACAGAAAAAGAGTCATTGATGACGAGATATCTGAAAGGCTAAAAGAAATATTTTTATACATTGCACCTTCTTATCATATTACTTTAGAAGAAT
>CAVJMM010000024.1:0-30159 GCA_963650865.1 Eubacterium sp. AM49-13BH
GTATAGAAGCTACCATTACAGTAGTACTACCTGGTTTTGTTGTTTTACTGACATTATCATTAAATTTTAGTTTCTTAACTTAATGACATTGCTTTTTTCAAAGTTTACTTACATTCCATGATCATTCTAGATTTCGAAACAATTCTTTTAATTTGAAAATCATTCTTTTCTAAGAAAGAACAAATAAGATGATCTTTCATTAATACATTCGCTTGCAACGCTTCATCACATTGTTGTTTGATATGATGAATGACGAGTGTCCCTATCCCATTTCTACGATATTCTTTTTTTATATAGAAAAAAGATAAATCATAAAAGAAGTCATAATCTTCTTCCATACGATAATATCCAACAACTTCATCATCTAATAAAACACATGTATAAGTTTCGATATTTGAATTCAAATTCATTTCAATACGTTCTAAAATTTCTTTGATATTTACAATCGTAGGATCTTCATATTTCAAACTATAATTCTTTTGGATTTCAAAGATAATAGAATAATCATCTTGATTTGCGTTTCTATAATTGCAGTGCATAAATTGAACCTAATACGATAAAAAGTTGAGCGATACTATAAGTTTCCATCACACCTCTTTGTGGTAATTGTTTTGAGAATTGGTAAATAATCAAAGTATCTGAAATCAAAAATGATAAAGAACCAACCCAAGTAATAAAATCACCTGTAGCGATCATCTTAGAGTAAGCAGAAAAACTCATTGCCAATAAAACAAGCATATAAATAACACTGACTTTTTTGTATTTCTTTTCAATGATTGGATACATAAATTTCATAAAACAAAAAAATCCAATGATATAAATGATTAATCCAATCCAAAAGATTAGATTTGTATAAGCAGAAACATGAAAGAAATCAATACTATACATAACATGTGCGAATAGAAACGCTATCGTTCCTTTTTGAATGTTCTGCTTTGTTTTATCGGTTAAGAAAACATCCCCAACAAAACAAAAGAATAAACCAACAAACAATAAAACATCAAAGTTCTTATAAAAAGAAAGCATCGCTAACAAAGATGGAACAAGAAACAACTTAAAATCACGCATCTTATTATGTTCAGATGCATAAGAATCGATACAAGCAGATACCATGTAAAATATTAATAACAATATGACCATCGCAAATATTCTATCCTACTAAAGTAAAAATTCGGTTATAAAAAAAGCAGAAATAAAATTTCTACTTTGTAATACCAATTGGTTTTTGATCAGGATGTAATTTTCCTTCTTTAAAATGCTTTCTACATAGCGCAATATAATCATCATTGGCACCCAACATAACTTGTGCACCTTCTCTTACAATTCCATCTTGATTGTAACGTGCATTACAAATTGCCTTATGTCCACACCAACACATCGTTTTTACTTCACTAATTTCATCACAGATTTCTAATAATCTTTGAGAGCCAGGGAATAAATGATTTTGGAAGTCTGCTCTTAATCCATAACAAATTACAGGAACATGTAATTCATCTACAATATCTGATAGAAAATCGATTTGTTCGCAAGTCGCAAATTGTGCTTCATCTACAATCACAACATCATACTTTTGAATATCTTCTTTCTTCCATAAACAAATATCATCTAGTAATTCACATAGGCTTTCGAGTCCCATTCTACTTTTAATGATCTTTGCGCCATCTCTTGTATCAATTCCTGTTTTACACAATAAAACCTTTTGACCTCTTTCTTTATAATTGAAAGCGACCATCATTGCATTGGCACTCTTACTTGAGCCCATAGCACCATAATAAAAATATAATTTTGCCATAAATTATCCTCAACCCAAACAATTTTATCATGAATAGTATTCTCTAGGAATAAATAATATTCGATCTAAATGATCACAATCTCGATAACGATAAGAAAATGCTGCAGATTCAAAACATACATAAAGATTTCCTTCCTCATCCATATAACAATCTTCCGCCATCACTGGTAATGAAATAGAATGCAATAAAACATGATTCCTTGCATCCACATTTCCATCTTTATTTTTTGTATTAGAAAATACTTTTAATTCAGAATCATTCTTTGATCCATAAGATTGTGTAATCACAATGTACTTATCATCTAGATCCATTCCTTGTGCGTTTCCATTGATATAAAACAATGAAGTTGGTAAAGCATATTCATCAGGTTCATCATCATATACATCACTCATTAAATTATGTGTTGTTTTTAATCCACCTTCTTCTGTGATTTGAAATTGTTGAATCGTTGATTCTTGATCAATTGATTTTTCAAAATAACCAACATATAAAGATCCATCATGATAATTCATAAAAGATGATCTTTTTTGCGTATTAATTTGATACTGCATTTCATATTTGATTGGTAAATGATAATCATCAAATTTATACTTTTCGATAGATGATAATGAAATACTACATACAAATGCTAATTTCTTATTTTCTTCATAACTACAGACCCAAACATTCTGATTCACATCATCATATGCAATTGAACCAACATGGCTTTTATCTGGTAAAACAATTTCTTTTAGAAATTCATGTGTATCTTTATCTAAAACATAAATGACAGAATTATGTTCTTTTGTATAACAATAAGCAGAAATGAAGATATAGGATTCACTCATGACGATCCCTTGTGGTGTCATCGATGTACAAATACTAATTTCATTCGATGTATTTTCTTTTAATGTTCTTGTAGAACGTAATCCAGGAATGACAATGGAGTTTTCCATGATGGTTTCTAATATCGAATCATCAACATCAAAATACTGAGAAAGCATCTCTTTAATATTATCATTACTATATAAAGATCTTTGATTTGTGAAATTCAATACGGTTACTCGTTCATCCTTTTTCGCATATGTATAACGATAATAGTTTTCACCATTTCCTTTTTTCAGCCAGATTCCAAATATCAAGACAAAAACATTGAAGAAAACGATTAAGAAAATAAATGTACTTTTTAGAATCTTTTTAAACATACTAAAGATTGTACAAAAAAGACAGATGGAAGTCCAACTGTCTAGAGTATACCAACTCTTTTAAATATCGTATCTACATTTCTAACATGGTACATAGGATCAAAACAATCTTCAATTTCTTCAGGTGTTAAAGTCGCTTTAACATCTTCAACAGAAGTAATCAAATCTTTGAAGTTTAGATCATTTTCCCAAGCTTTGATTGCTTGAGGTTGTACTGTATCGTAAGCTTTTTCTCTACTCCAACCCTTTTCAATCAATTTCAACATGAATCTTTGTGAAAAAATAACACCATTTGTTAACCAAATATCTTTCTTCATCTTTTCAGGGAATACTGTTAGATTCTTTAAGATACCACCAAATCTTGTTAACATGTAATCTAATAATTCTGTTGCATCTGGAGCGATGATTCTTTCTGCAGAAGAATGAGAAATATCACGTTCATGCCATAAAGGAATATCTTCATAAGAAGTCATCATATAGCCTCTTAATACTCTTGCACATCCACAAATATTTTCACTACCAATTGGATTTCTCTTATGAGGCATTGCACTAGAACCCTTTTGTCCCTTATTGAAATGTTCTTCTACTTCACGAACTTCTGTTCTTTGTAAATGTCTAATTTCCATAGCCATTTGTTCAATTGTAGAACCAATCAAAGCTAATGTTCCAAAATAATTCGCATGACGATCTCTTTGAAGAATCTGTGTAGAAATATTCGCAGATTGAATCCCTAATTTGTCACATACATAATCTTGTACAAATGGTGGAATATTGGCGAAAGTACCAACAGCACCAGAAATCTTACCAGCTTCTACATCTTTTCTAGCCGCATCAAAACGATCTAAGTTACGCTTCATTTCTTCATACCATAACGCAAACTTCATACCAAAAGTTGTGATTTCAGCATGCACGCCATGTGTTCTACCCATCATAATCGTATCTTTGTATTTCAATGCATTTTCTTTTAAGATTTCCATGAAATCTAAAATATCTTGACGAAGAATTTCATTTGCTTTTTTATAACGAAGACCATATGCAGTATCCACTACATCTGTTGAAGTAACACCATAATGTACCCATTTCTTTTCTTCTCCAAGAGATTCTGATACACAACGTGTGAAAGCTACGACATCATGACGTGTTTGCTGTTCAATTTCATGAATACGATCGACTGTGAACTTTGCGTTTTGTCTGATTTTTTCGACATCTTCTTTTGGAATTTCACCAAGTTCACTCCAAGCCTCATCAATCAAAATTTCAACATCTAACCATGCCTGAAACTTTGATTCTTCTGTCCAAATGTTGCGCATTACTTCTCTAGAATATCTTTCAATCATAGAACTCTCCTTTTCTCCTTTATTGATTTTCAAGAATACTTTCCACTTGTTTTCTAGCACTTTCTATATCACTAGTAATCACAAGTATGATCTCTTTATCGTTATGTTTTTCAATCGCATTACTAATTTTAAATACTTCTTCAGGATATTTTTTATTACATTCACTTTTTAAGGAACTCAAATATTCATCAATATAAGCAAGTGCTTTCTCCATGTCATTAGGATAAAACACGCCAATCATATCATAATTCCCTTCTGTATCCGAACGATACATACAAGAATCACTAACAACTTCCTTGTCGCCAGAAAACACCATTCCGATAACAACTCTTTTTTTCACTTGAACCAAACCATCCATATCTAATGAAGATTTCAATTGAACAGTTTCTATTTCTGCTTGTGTTAATTCAACTTTCGAAGTAGAAGAAGCTTGTGATGTACTACATCCACAAATCATGAATGTACAAATCATACAAAGTAATATCTTTTTCATTTATTTCAAGATCTTTTCTATCACTTTTTTGGCAGAATCAGCATTGGAAGCAATGACGAATACGACACGTTTATCATTGCATTCAATGATTGCATTCTTCATTTTATTCACTTCTTCTTCTGAAAATTCTTCCGCATTAGATTGTGCAGATTCAATATATTGTTCAATATATTTTTTTACTTCATCACCCTTTTTTGTCGCAAATACTGCAACCGCATCAGAACTATCTGCTTCTTTGGATAGATATACACAAGCATCACTCGTTAATGTTGTTTTTCCTTGAAAAAACAATCCATTAATTGCTTCATCAGATAATGGAGAATCCATCGTTTCATTCATTCCTAAAGCATCTACGATTTGTTTTGCTTCATCATCCACTTTTGATGAATCTTCTTCTACCGTTTCTGCAGTTGAAGTAGAAACAGGTTTCGATGGTTTTTCAATCGTCACAGATTCCTCTAATTGTGGGGAACAACCAACCAAAAAAGTAAATGCCAATAAACACCCAAATAACTTTTTCGCCACTCGTTTTCTCCTTTCCAACATGTCTAATACTTCCGTATCATCATATCATCATTACTGGAACAAATCATCATTTCCTTCTTCTTTATTAAATTCAGGAAGATCAGGAAGTTCATCTAAACTAAGTAACTTAAATGCATCCATAAATTCATCTGTAACAGAATATAAGAATGGTCTACCAGGTGCATCACTTCTACCATCTTCTTTAATAAATCCTCTAGCCTCTAATTTACGAATCATAACATCTGCACCAACCCCACGAATTTCTTCAATTTCAACACGCGTAATTGGTTGCTTGTATGCAATGATTGCCAAAGTTTCTAATGCCGCATTCGATAACTTCGTTACCTTTTCAATGGAAAACAGTTTCTTCGCAGCATCATGTACCACAGCTTTGGATAGAAAACGATACTTTTCTCCATATCTTTCTATCTCAAATCCACGACAATCATCCGTATAATATTTTTGTAATTCCGTAAACAATTCTTCTACTTTCTTTTCAGAAATCCCCATCGATTGAGAAGCTTGTTTACATGTTAAACCTTCATCCCCAACAAGAAATAACAATCCTTCTAAAATCGCACTTAGTTTTTCATCATTTTCTTTTTGTGCAAGCAATGCTTCTTCTTCCTGTTGGATAGAGGGATCCATACTTAATTGTTCAGGTTCTTTCTCATAAGATTCTACTTTTTCAACTTGAGGAAGAGATACTTCTTCATTTGTTATCATTTCATCACTCATGTGCTTCTCCTGTTGTAAACCAAATCACATCATTTTCATCTACAGTAAATAATAATGTATGTTGTCTTGCCAAATCTAAAACAGATAAGAATGTCGCAATAAACATTGGCATATCATGTACATCTTCTAATAATCTTTCAAAACGGAATGTCTTAGGAAGTTTATCTAACATTGCTCGAACTTCTAGTTCTCGATCTTCCATAGATATTTCTTTGACCGTATAAGTTGATTCTTGTGGTGTAGATAAACGCATTCTCATCATGACACGTTTCATTGCACGCATTAAATCATATGGATTACCAGAATATGGCGTTGTTTCATCATCCTTTAGCCACTGTTCAATTTCATTGGAAACGGGACGTGTCATTTGTAATTGTCTTTGTTCATATAACACATTTAAATCTTGGCTTGCTTCTTTATATTGTTGATATTCCAACAATCTCTTAACAAGTCTATCTTTCGGATCTTCTTCATATTCATCATCAATTTCAGCTTCTTTTCCAGGAAGCATTTTCTTAGATTTATATTCGATCAACGTAGCAAGTTCCGCAAGATATTCACTCGCCACTTCCAAATGTAAATCACTCATACGATTCAAATATGCAATGTATTGATCTGTTAATACATTCATATCTAAATTCATTAGATCCAATTCTTTTTCACGTATCAAATGCAGCATCAGATCCAAAGGACCATCAAATGCATCTATTGTCACCTTAAATTCTTCCATAACACTAAAGATTATAACAAAAATACAACATATTCTAAAGATGATGTTTGCCTATGTACAAATCTAATGTGGCATTTCTTCTAGTTTCCACGTTCCATCTTCATAAATAAATCTTGCAACAGAGGCATTTGGAATCAATGTTGCCATCATATTAGGATTTTGTTTTTCTAAAGCATCTAAATTTTCACCAAACAAAGCTTCTAACATATAAAAGAAATATCCTCTATGACTCACAATTAAAACAGTATCATTATCATTACACATCGAAATAATTTCTTGAAATGTATCTTTGATTCTATTTTCAAAGATTTCTCTTTTTTCTCCTTCAAATTGTGTGAAATCTTTTCTGTTCCAACAATTTGACATATTCATATCATCTACACTTGATGCTTCTAAGTATCCAAATGACATTTCTTTTAATCCTTTTAATGGAATGAGTTGATTCTGATGATTTTCTAAAATGATATGAGCAGTATCCATTGCTCTTTCAGAGCTAGAAGAAAACACTTGATCAAAATGAATATCTTTTAATTTATCTCTTGTTTTTTGTGCTTGTTTAATCCCATTCTTTGTTAAAGGACTATCACAACAACCTTGTGATAGATTTTTTACATTGAATATTGTTTCGCCATGTCGAACATAATAAAAATTTATTTTTTTCATGATTTTACCTTTTTGAAAAAGGACTGCATTTACGCAGTCCTCACATTACATTTTTTGAATTTCTTCTGCAATAAATCCACAAACTTCTTCTGCTTGTACGGTAGAACCTAGATTATCTAAGAAACCATGGTCGCATCCACAATACGTTACCAGTTTAACGGATACACCTAAAGCATCAAATCTTCTTGCAGCATATTCTGCACTCACTCTGAGATAATCAAATTCCGAATTACAAATTACCATGCTTGGAAATTGTTTTAAAATTTCTTCTGAAGCACACATTGGGGAAATCAAAGGATCATCTAATGTTGTTTTTCTTTGAATATAAAGACTATCTTCACTTGTTTTTTCATGTCCTAATCGAATCCGATCAATACGACTATGAATCACATCTGCTTGTTCATCTAACATTGGATATGCATCATAAGACCATGTGAATTCTTTTACATCTTTTGGATTACGTGCATCAAAAGAAGGATATAATTCAAAGACTTTTTTGATGATCTTTCGGTCCGAAATATCTTTTATTACACATGAATTTGTCAATCCGCCACCTGCACTATCTCCTGCGACCATAATTCTATCTTTATCAATATTCAATTCTTCCGCATGATCATAGATATAATTTACCGTTGCATAACAATCATCAATTGGTCCAGGGAATGGACATTCTGGTGCTAAACGATACTCTGGAAAAACCGTTACCGCATGTGATTTTTCAGCTATTAATTTCATTTGTTTTTCATACAAATGAACATTTCCTGCAATCCATCCTCCACCATGTAGATAGATCATAACTGGAAGTTTTTTTTCTTCATCATCTTTTCTTCGATAGAGAAAGATATCAATCATATGATCACCATTTACAGAAATGAGTCTTTCATCTGTTTCGATTTCTGTTTCATTTAAATCACATGTCACTTTATCTGGACGATATCTTTCATTTAATAGACTATACCCACTTTTGGAACGTTGTTGAAACATCGCCTTTTTCTTTGTGGCAGTCGCATATAATCTAGGATCCATCGCATGTTCTCTGTCATCATCTGGAACAGGCTTGAATAATACAAACATTCCATCAATGTTTTTTACATATTCCTTTTCATAGATCTGATCAACAAGACTTTTATCATACTTTCGATTATCAGTCATACTTTCCTCTATTTTTCTGCTTTGATAACTTCTTTCATATTAGAAGCATTAACAGTTACATTTTTATAAGCATCTGGATTTAACAAAATTGTAATGATCGTATCATCGATGCTTTCTGTTTCAAACATTGCTTTTTTATATTCCGCAATCTTTTCACCAGCTTTTACTTTCATACCAGGTTTTACAAATGTGCGAATTCCCATACCATTTAATTTCACAGAATCTAATCCAATATGCACCATAACTTGTTCTCCATTCGATCCATAAATTGTAATCGCATGTTTTGTAGGAGCTACACTATTAATGATTCCATTAACTGGAGATTTGATTTCATTTGATGTAGGTGTCATACCAAAGCAAGTTCCTAATGCACCAGAAGAAAAGATTTCATCTTTGATATCTTGCATTGCGACATATGTTCCTTCTACTGGAGCAGCAATCACAGCATCCCCTGTTACAACGATTTCATCAGTTGTTCCAGGTAGTGTTACTGGTTCATCATCGTCATCTTCCCCATAGATAGAATCATCCCATTTTGTTACAAATACACCAACAAATGCCATAATTGCCATAATTGCTAGAACAATCAATGCATGTATGAAGTTAGATACATCTTTATCTGGTCCTAAGAATAATAGAATATTTGTTAAAGAATATGCTCCAAATCCATAAGACTTTAATCCAAAGATACCTGAAACTAAGCCTGCTGTTAAAGAAGTCGTCATAGATACTGCATAGATCTTAGGCATCTTATAGTTGATACCATAAGTTGTTGGTTCTGAGATACCAAAGAATGCGGATAAAGAAGCAGGGAATGCGATGGCTTTCAAATTCTTATTCTTTGTCTTTAAACCAACAGCCAAGGAAATAAACGCTGGTGTCAATGTGCAGCAGTAGAACCAAATATTAATCAAATCATCATATCCAGCATCTGCGATAGAAGCCATTGCGATTGGCATCAATGCCATATGGAAGCCAGGCATAAATACACCAACTGTAGAACTGAATAAGATAATTGCGAATACACCTAACCATGGAACTGTATTTCTTACCCACACCATTCCTGCATAAATATAATTTGTGATAAATGCACCTAATGGAGCTAATAATGGAAGTGTAATGACTGACATGATCAACAATAATAAGAACGGTTTTAGAACGTGTCTTACAGATACTGGTAATACTTTCTTTAATAAAGCATCAATCTTTGACATTACAAATACTGCAAGTACTGGTTGAATAACACTACTATTATATGTATTCAACATTGTTGGAATTCCAAAGTATGTCGTAAATGTCTGACCTTCAGCTGTTAAATTATTCACCATGTCTACCCAACCTGGATATACAAGGAATGCACACAATACCATCGCAAGTACTGGTTCCGTATCAAATTTCTTCGCAGCTGTATAACCAATATAAATTGGTAAGAAATAGAAGATCGTTTGTTGCAGATTCGTTAGAATCGTGATTGTTGAACTATCAGCAGCGAGTCCACACCATTGTAGAATTAGAATAAATACACCTAATAGACCAGCAGCTAATAATGCTGGAATGATTGGTGACATAATTCCAGCCATCATCATCAAGAAATTCGCAAACTTTCCAAGAATTCCTTTTCCAGAAGATGAATTATTTTTTGAACCTTTTAAATCACCAACTTGTTTTTGAACAGCAGAGAATACATCTTCAATCGTTTGACCAATGATTACTTGAACTTCTTTACTGGACTCTTGAACAGATAATCCAAGAACTCCTTTTGTTGACTTGAGACCATCTTGATTAACTCTAGATAGATCTCTTACGTTTACACGTAATCGTGTTGCACAATGATTTACAAATTCTAGATTTTCTTTTCCGCCTAAAAGTGTAATAATCGTTGTGGCGAGTTTGTCATAATTATTCGACATATATTTTTCCCTCTCTTTCTCTTTTTATATCGAATTGATTTTAGATACTTTCATCAGTGGAAGATAATTTTCAATATCCTGTAATGTAATATCTTCCAATTTACTTGCGGCTGCATTTCCTGCAGCGCCTGCATATTTGAGTGCTTCGCTATTTTTTCCACCTTGTGATAACTTTCCAATAAATGCTGCTAACATAGAATCTCCTGCACCAACTTTATTGACTAAAACTGTTTTAGGTTGATCTAATTTATAGATACCTTCTTTACTAGAAAGAATCGCCCCATCTTTCCCTAATGAAACTAATACATTTTCAATTCCAATTTCATTTGCTTGAGAAATACATTGTTCAATATTCGTAGCGTCGATATTTGAATTTTGAAACAATAATTGAAATTCATATAAATTTGGTTTGATCAAAAATGGTTTACAAATTTTTAATTGTTCGATTGTAATTTGTTCCATATCAATGACAACTTTTGCGTTTCTATGTTTGATTGCATCTGTTAATGTGACAATGAAATCTGATGGAAAGCCATGCATCATAGATCCAGAAATGATAACAATGTCATCTGCTTGTACTTTCTTGATTTCATTCAAAATATTTTGAATGGTTCCGTGTGTTACCGTAGGTCCATTTCCATTAATACATAAAGCTTGTTTACCATAATTGGCTTTCATATTGATACGATTATTTCCATCAACTGGAATTGGAATGATATCAATATTAGAATCTTTCTCAAATGAGTCTTGAATGAACTTACCTGTAAATCCACCTAATACCGCAATAGCTTTTGAACGAATTCCTAATACGCTGAGTATCTTAGAAACGTTCAGACCTTTTCCTCCTGCTTTGTATATTTCATGATTTCCTCGATTCACTTCATCGATCATAAGTTTTTGATCTAAAGTGATAAAATAATCAACTGCAGGATTTAATGTGATTGTGTAAATCATAGTCATCCTCTTCTTTCTGATTCCATTTTATTTCTTAGAATTACAGTTTCAATCATTATTTGATTGATTTAATCAAATAATCATCACTTTTTGCGCAATAATCATTTATAATGATCATATAAAATACTATTTTGATTATTTGGAGCAATTATATGAACAAAGAAAAAAGATGGTCACAAATCACAGAACTCTGTAAAACAAAAGAAATCACGATGGTAGATGACATTGTACAAAAGCTGCATATTTCACCTGCAACTGTTAGAAGAGATTTGCAAGCAATGGAAGATCTAGGAATGATTATTCGAACACATGGTGGTGCAAAGATTGCTGGTTCACAATATGATGAACCTTCCATGATTTTAAAAAACGAATCTAATTCTGCAGAAAAAAAGCAGATTGCTTATGCTGCTGCGAAATTGATTAAAGATAACCAAATGGTATATTTAGATGCAGGAAGTACAACTTATGCAATGTTAGAATACATTACAGCGAAAAATATTACCGTTGTAACACCAGGAATTCCGCATGTAGAAATTCTAGGAAAAAAAGGAATATCTACAATCATGTTAGGTGGAATCGTACGATGGAGCACACAGGCTATTACAGGAAAACAAGCTTCAAAACAATTAAATGATTATTATTTTGATGTTTGTTTTATTGGTACAAATGGGATTCATGAACAAATAGGATTTACTACGAGTAATGAAATGGAAGCAGAAACAAAGTCGATTGCAATTCAACACTCTAAGCAAGCTTACATATTAGCTGATGCTTCTAAATTTAATCGTTTATGTCTTGTTCAATTCGCAAAATTAGAAGATGCAACAGTTATTTGTAATAACATTCAAGATTTTGATGAAAGTAAAATTAAATGCATAAAAATCACTAAGGCATAAAAAAAGCACTTCAAATTTGAAATGCTTTTTCATTTTACTTCACAACAATATTAACGATCTTATTTGGAATAACGATCACTTTCTTAACTTCACCTTCAGAAGTATATTTCTTAACAGATTCAAGTTCCATTGCTTGTTTTTCCACAACTTCTTTATCTGCATCCTTATCTGCTTCAAACTTACCTCTTACTTTACCATTAACTTGAACCGCAATCGTAACTTTATTCACAACAAGTTTGCTTTCATCATATGTTGGCCATGCATCATAGGACATATCTTCTTCACCAGTTAACATTTCATTCAATTCTTCACAAATATGTGGAGCAATTGGATATAACAAACGTAAGAAACCAATCATCATATCTTTATTGATTTTGCCAACTTTATATACATCATTGATGAAGATCATCATTTGAGAAATACCAGTATTAAAGTTCAAAGAATCATTGTCTTCTGTTACTTTCTTGATTGTTGCGTTATAAGAGAAATCTAATTCAGGCGTTGGTTCATTGACTACCATTTCACTTGTCGCTAAACGATAAACTCTTTCCAACCACTTTCTAGCACCATCCATACCTTTTGTAGACCAAGGCTTAGAACTTTCTAGAGGTCCCATAAACATTTCATACAAACGCAATGCATCTGCACCATGTGATTCAACAAGTTCATCAGGATTTACAACATTTCCTAATGATTTAGACATCTTGACACCATTTTCACCTAAGATCATTCCTTGATGGAATAATTTATGGAATGGTTCATCATTGAATACAACACCACAATCTCTTAACACTTTATACCAGAATCTAGAATAAAGTAGATGTAATACTGCATGTTCTGCACCACCAATATATAAGTCAACTGGCATCCAATGTTTGATTAATTCAGGATCAGCAAGTTGCTTGTCATTATGTGGATCCAAATAACGTAAATAATACCAACAAGAACCAGCCCATTGTGGCATTGTATTTGTTTCTCTTGTACCCTTCATACCATCAATTTCTACTTGCAACCAATCTGTAGCATGTGCTAATGGTGATTCACCATCTTCACTTGGTTGATAATTTGTAACTTCAGGTAATTCAAGTGGTAGATCATCCATAGAAACAGTTCTCATTGTGCCATCTTCCATATGAACAATAGGAATTGGTTCACCCCAATAACGTTGTCTAGAGAATAACCAGTCTCTAAGTTTATATTGAACTTTTGCGTTACCACAATGATGTTCTTCTAACCAAGCAATCATCTTTTCAATTGCTTCTTGTTTTCCAAGACCATTTAACCATTCAGAATTGATATGTACACCATCTTGTGTCCAAGCTTCTTCTTCGATATTTCCACCTTCTAATACTGGAATAATATCTAATCCAAATTTCTTTGCGAATTCATAGTCACGTGTATCATGTGCAGGAACAGCCATGATAGCTCCAGTTCCATAGCTCGCTAATACATAATCAGAGATCCAAATAGGAATCTTCTTTCCATTAACTGGATTCACAGCATAAGCACCCGTAAATACACCAGTTTTATCTTTATTTAAGTCTGTACGTTCTAGATCACTCTTTGTCGCACAAGCTCTTTGATATGCTTCTACAGCTTCTTTTTGTTCAGCACTTGTAATTTCATTGACATAAGGATGTTCTGGAGACATAACGCAATAAGTAGCTCCAAATAAAGTGTCACATCTTGTTGTATAGACAGTAAATTCTTTATCAGTGTTATCAATCTTAAATACAACTTCTGCACCAGTAGATTTACCAATCCAGTTTCTTTGCATTTCCTTTGTAGATTCAGGCCAATCTACTTCATCTAATTCTTCTAGTAAGCTTTCTGCATAAGCTGTAATCTTCAATACCCATTGACGCATATTACGACGGATAACTGGATTACCATGTTCACTCTTACCATCTGTAACTTCTTCATTCGCTAAAACGGCTTTTTCTGCAGGACACCAGTTCACTGGCATTTCCGCAACATAAGCAAGTCCTTTGTTATAAAGTTGAATGAAGATCCATTGTGTCCATTTATAATAATCTGCATCACAAGTTCTGATTTCTCTATCCCAATCATATGAGAATCCTAATGCTTTTAATTGTTCTCTAAAATGATCAATGTTCTTATAAGTAAATTCAGATGGATGATGCCCAGTCTTTAACGCAAACTGTTCTGCAGGAAGACCAAATGCATCAAATCCCATTGGATGCATGACATTAAAACCTTGCATTCTCTTCATTCTAGCCATGATATCTGTAGCAGTATAACTTTCAGGATGACCTACATGAAGTCCCTGTCCACTTGGATATGGGAACATATCCATAACATAATACTTAGGTTTTGAAAAATCATAAGCATCTGTTTTGTATGTTTTGTTTTCTTCCCATTTCTTTTGCCATTTTGCTTCTACACTTTTATGATCGTACATACTTTTCCTCCAACAAATATAAAAGACGTCCAAATCTAAGGACGTCTTGATTAACGCGGTACCACCTTAGTTCATATGAATATTCATATGCACTTCATTGTTTTCTTTATCGCAGAATTACGGTCACTCATAAGGCGAGTTCACTTACTAGCATGCTACGAATTTCACCAACACTTCGTCTCTCTTTGCCACACATATAAGCTACTATTCTTACTTCATCACGACGTATACAAGTTTATCACCGAAATTCATTGATTACAACAAGGAAATATCTTTAAGTCAAGCATTATCCATAACATTTCTTGCATGGAGAATAACCACTACTTTTAGCCTGATCAATTGTTACTTGAGATGGATTTTTCATATTGCTACAAGAAGATCTACTATGGTATTTAGAACCAGTTCTAGGAATCCATACCATTTCCTTTGCAGGTTCTGATGCTTGTTGTGTAGCTTGTTGAGCTACCTTTTCGGCTTCTGCTTTCTTAGCAGCTTCTGCAGCTAATTGTGCTTGTTTTTCTTCCTCTGCTTTCTTTGCAGCTTCTTCTTCAGCTTTCTTCTCTTCTGCCACTTTATTTAAAGAAGTGATTCTTGTATTCCAATCATTTACTTTATCAGAATATGCATTTTCAGATTGATATGTTTCATATAATTTATTTACTTCATTCAACGAATCATAATTCATTTCATTTTCTAAATTTGTTATTTTAGAATCTAGATCATTGGAATGAGTTGTAATGATATCAGAACATTGTGTTTGTATTTCATTTAGTTGATTTTGTAATGGTTGATACATTTCTGCGTATCTTGTTGTTGAAGATACAACTTTGATTGTACTTAATTCAGTTGCGATATCTTTATTCAATGTTAAATAATTATCTTCACTTACATTCGTATCTTGATACTTAGCTATAGTGTCATCAACATATGTTTGATTTTCTTTGTCTTTTTCTTCAAATACTTCATTCAAAGATTGATATGCATCTGTATCCCATTTCTCTTTTCTTTGTTTGTAGTATTTAGAATATTCACTAGTAGAATATTGTGATTCTTCATTTTCTTCTAATGTCTTTAAACTTGTTTTAATTTGTTTTTGAAATTTATCTGAAATAGAATTTGCATAAACAAATACAAACTTATCAAATTGATTATCTTTGATCTTATAAGAATCTAAATTAATCTTTTCTTGTGTTAAATATTCACTCGTTACGCCCAGTGTATTCGTAGCATATTGATCTAATTTATTAAAATCATCTACTACTTCTGTATACATTTTTGCATCATCATAATTCTGATATTCATCAATATAGAATTTTGTTCCATCTAATGTAACTTCATTTCTTTGTTTAAACCAATTGTAAGAATCTGTTTTGACATTCTTAACAACAGATAATGTTGGATTAGCTGCTTGTAATTCTTCATAAACATCTTCAAAGCTTAATTTAGCTACTTCTTCTTTCACTGTAGAATCTTCAATCGTAGTTGAAGATTCTTGTGCTGATGCACAACCAATCATTGTAAACATCAAAGTTCCAACAATGATGGATTTTAATAACTTATGATTAACTTTCATATAACATCTCCCAATTTATGTATTTGTTAGATATATTATAACTTATATATAACCACAATAAATAAGAAATTGATTGAATCGCAAAAAAAGAACCTCATTTTCATGAGATTCCAATCATCAATTAAGCATTTCTCTTCTTAAAGAAGAATAACAATCCAACTGCAAGTACAGAAATCACTGCTACGCCACCATATAATGTAGCGTTCATACCATCTGCAGTAGCAGGTGTCTTAGATGCCTTTGGTGTATCTGTATACATCAATGCATATGTTGAGAACTTATCTGTTTCAAATGTGATTGTCTTACTATCAGCATCAAATGTTGCTGGTAATACATCTACTACACCATTATGAATTCTTACGACTTGATATGTTCTATCAATTGTATTCTTTGTGTTGATGAAACTATCATCTAATGCAACTGTGAACTTAACAGATGTTCCTGTTTCACTTACTGTTACATCTTCACCAACTTTATTACCATCTTTTGTTACAGAAGCAACTACTTTAAGATCTAAGTACATTGCAATCTTGTTTGTAGAATTTAATTGTGCTTCAACTAAACTCTTATCTTCAGCTGTTGGTTCAATCTTGCCAATAACAGTTTTTACTTCTGTATCAGCACCATCATTAATTGCGGCAACTTGTTCTTCAGTAAATACATTGTTGTTCATTGCATTCTTTACAACAGTAGAAGCATCTACACTAGAAGAAGCTGTAACATCTGTTACTTCAGTATTAGATATAGTCTTCTTTGTTGGATCAACGGTTACATTTAATCCAGAATCTAAACCGCAATTTCCAAATTCAATTGCATAATAGTAGTCATCGTTAAATCCTTCATTTAAATATCCTGGTTTAACAATATAAAATCCATATGAATCAGCTCCCTCGCAATCAAAAGGAACACCAACATTCTCTACAGCTTGTTTTAATAATGCATTTAAAGCTTGTGATGCATCTTCGTCTTTAGAAGCTACTGTAAAATCTTTTGTTAAAGAAAGAAATTCACTTTCAACACTTTCAACAACTTTCATTGAATCTTCAACAACACAAATATGTCGATACATTCCTGGATAAACTTCTATTGTAGTTTCACCAGTCTTTAAAGGCTTAATTCCAAAACCATATTCATCATAGTCAGCTCCTCCACCACTCCATTCAAAGAAGCCATCTTTTTCAACTGTTTCTTTATAATCAATTTGTGGTCCAACCAAACTAGGATCAGTAATTTTAATATTGTAGCTTTTACCAACTTCAACTACATAACTCGTAGACATTGATCCATACAATTCTTTTTGATCACTGTTATAAAGACTTACACTTATTTCTTCTCCTTCTGCATATACTGGACTCACTAATCCAAATACGCAAAACAAAGAAAGAACCAATGTTAAAAACTTAGTAATTGTTTTCATATATCTCCCTCCCAAACTAACGTTTTCAACATTCATTTTAGATATATATATGTCAATAAGGGTTTGGCTTATTTATCACAAAAAAAGCCGGTTTATGTGAAAACCAAGCTAGTATTTTTTCATAATTATGAAAGAAATTGATGATGGTGGCAGTCACCATGGTTTTGAGCTGCATTAGGATCATAGTCTAAAGTATCGTTGAGATAGTCATTTAATACTTCATCTACATTTCCTTGTACACCACCATATACTTTAATATTTGCTTGTGTGAGTTTGTTATACATTGGTAAACCTAATCCACCACAGATAACTTCATCTACATTTAAATCTTTTAAGAATTGGACAAGTGCACCATGTCCTACTCCATTACAGTAAACGATCTTTTTATCTAGAACTTCTTTGTTTTCATTAATGTTGTAAATAACAAATGATGGACATCTTCCAAAGTGTTGGAATACTTGATTATCTTCGTGTGTGATTGCTAATAACATATACTCTCCCTATTTTGTTAAACCATATAAGTCTTCTACAATATAATCTGGATGATATTTTTCATTCATACCTAATTGTTCAATAGATCTTCCTTCTGTTACAAATACAGTAGTAAATTCACAATTGATTGCTGGAATGATATCTCTTTGAAAATCATTTCCTATGAAAAGGATATTTTCTTTCTGCATGAATAGTTTTGTCATCAACAATAGATTTTCACATCCTCTACCAAATGTAATACTTTTTTGATTTGTAGAATGTTCTATCATTTTCACAATCGATGCATTTCCTATCATCTTTAATCCATCTACAATTTGAACTTCTCTATTATCTGTTGAAACAAGTAAAGCACCATCTCTTACTGCTAATGCAATTTTAGAATAGTCATAATACGTACTCTTTTTATTCATGCCCAATAAGACAAAATCAGGATGATCAAACGTAATTTGATAGTTTCCTTTTTCTAACGCTTCTTTAATTCCTGCACCACCTAAATACGCTGCTTTATTCATCTTTGGATAACGAATATGAATATAATCTGTGCAAGCCATACTACTTGTATAAATTGAAGATGGTTTGATGTAACGAAATCCTCGATCTATAAAATAATCTGCGATATGATCTCTGATTCTTCCAGATTGTTCTGTAATAATGACGTATGGCATATTTTCTTCTTCTAATTTTTTGATAAAAGAAATAGCGCCTTTTGCCGCAACACCATTTTTTATTAAAACATCTAATTGTATGATATAACTTGCCTCAAACATAAATACCCTACATCATTCTAACACAAAAAAGTTAAATATTATGTGGTATCATTATTACTACATGGTAGGTATTAAGTTATGAAAAAAATAACGAAGGTTCTTGGAATCATCGTCATCATATTATTTCTTGTTATATTTTTATTAGTTGATTCTTTTTTTGTTGCACCAGCGAGATTTATTACAAGAAAAGAAACAATTACAGATGAAAAGATTCCTGAACAATTAGATAACATGAATATCTTATTCTTCTCTGATTTAAAATATGGAATCTACATGAATGAAGAACGATTAAATAAACTCGTTGAAACAATCAATAATAGTGGTGCTGATGTTGTTATATTTGGTGGAGATATTTATGGTGATGATGTAACTGTCACAGAAGAAGCAAACACAATCTTAACAACTGCTTTTTCTAAAATCAAAGCGAAGTATGGAAAGTTTGCGGTGTATGGAGATATTGATGATTCTAGTGAAGTAATGAAAAATGCTGTGAATCAAATCTATTCTGGAAGTGATTTTGAAGTCATTCAAAATACATCGTATCAAATTCATAAAAATGGATCACAATTTATTACACTTGTTGGTTTAGATAATGGTGTAGATGGAATCAAAGATATTTCAGGCGCATATGCGAATGTATCTCAAAATTCTTATGTATTTGCGATCTGCCATACACCAGATACGGCTAATGAAGTACCAACTGATCTAACAAATTATTTCTTAGCTGGACACTCTTTAGGAGGACAAGCAAACTTCTTCTTTTCCTCTATGTATGAACCTACATACGCAGTGAAATATTTAAGAGGTATTCATACAATTGATAACGCATTTACATTAGATATCACAAATGGCACAGGAACGGTAGAACAAGATGTACGTTTCTTACAACCTGCTGAAGTTGTCGTTTATACGTTAAAACAAGAAAGTAAAAAAGCAGAAGAAACGCCTTCTTCTACCTTAGATACAAATTCTTCTACGGAACAAACTCCAGAAGCTACCACAGAATCCGAAGAGCAGCCTATAGAAGAACCATCTGAAGAAGAACCATCTGAAGAACAACCAAGTGAAGAAACACAAACAGATGAAGAACCTACAGAAGAAACAGAACAACCTCAAGAATGATCCTGAGGTTGTTTTATTTTTGTAATAATTGTATTTCTTCTTTGTATGGTGGTTTTCCATCAATGTATGGTGTTTCTAAGATCTTTGGAATATGAGAAACTCTTGGATTATTTGCGATTGCTTTTAACGTTTCTAAGCCAATCGTTCCTTTTCCAATATTCTCATGTCGGTCTTTTCTAGCACCTCTAGGATTTTTAGAGTCATTTAAATGAATGACATGTAAATGTTTTAAACCAATGACATGATCAAATTCATCTAATACAGAATCAAAATCTGACACATCATATCCTGCATCTGAAATATGACAAGTATCTAAACAAACACCATAATTTTCTTTTTGATTCAGTTTGTATAAGATTTCAGCTAATTGTTCAAACTGATAACCAATTTCACTTCCCTTACCTGCCATTGTTTCTAAACAAATTACAACATCATCTGGAATCATTGTTTCATTTAAATGTTGAATGGTTGTAGAAATACCAGTTTGTAAATTTGTTGTTGTATAAGAACCTGGATGTAAAACCATGTATTTAGCACCAATGGCTTTTGTACGAATTGCTTCTTGTTGTAAAAAAGATACTGCGAGTTCTCCAACTTCTGGTTTTACAGAATTTGCTGGATTAATGATATAAGGTGCATGCACGATGATTCTATCTAACGGAATATCATGTGCTTTTAATAAGTCATGTGCTTGTTGGACATGCATCTTTTCAATTTCAACTCTTCTTGTATTTTGAGGTGCACCTGTATATAACATCAAAGCATTTGCACCATAAGAAAGTGCTTCTTGTACAGCACCTTCTAGATACAGATTTGCTTTCATTTGTACATGAGAACCAATAATCATTCTAAGCCTTCTCTTTCTTTTCTAGCTCTTTCTTTATACATCGCTTTCTTTTCTTCTCTAATCTTAGAACGAATCATTTCTCTCTTTTTCTTTTGATAAATCTTAGCGATTGCGTTCTTTCTCTTTTTTTTATAGCCTGGTTTCACACGTGTATTTTTCTTATTGTTGTAAACCATCGCAATCTTCTTATCTAATTCTGTATCGTCTTTTCTTTGATATTTTTGACCATATCCTCTAAGGTCTACCCAAGTATTATTTTTAAATCTACGATGTTCGAAATGAATGCCACGTTTTTGTAAAGAACGAATTGCGGCATCATCTTCTTCATGATATAACGCAAAACACATACCTTTAGAACCTGCTCTGCCAGTTCTACCTGCACGATGTACATAGTATTCTAAGTCACTTGGAAATCCACATGAAATAACATGTGTAACTTCCGCAATATCAATCCCACGAGCTGCTAAGTCTGTTGCGACAACATATGTATTTTCACCAGAAGCAATGCTCTTCATCGATTGCTTTCTTTGTCTACTTGTAAGATCACCATGAATTTCAGAAACACTCATTCCATGACTTCTTAATTCTTCCGCAATCTTACTTGCTTCTACTCTCGTATTTGCGAATATCAAACAAACATAAGGTTGAAATCCAGGTAAGATAGAAAGAATCGTTTCCGCAAAAGAATGATGGTAACAAGGTACCAATACATGTGTAATATCAGGATTGAAACGAACTGCTTCTCCAATTTGGAAAGTCACTGGATGATGCATGTATTTCTTAATGAATGGTTTCAATTGATCTGGCATCGTTGCAGAAAAAGCCATCATTTGTAGAGATTCACTCATTCTTCCCGCAAACGCATCAATTTCATCTAAGAACCCATATTCTAATGTCATATCTGCTTCATCAACTACAAGAATACTTGCTTTATCGATTCTTAAAGCACCTGCATTCAAAAATAAATCTTTGATTCTTCCTGGTGTACCAATCGCAATATGTGGTTGTTGTTTCTTCAGCTTTTCAATATCTTTATCACGATCTTGTCCACCTACAAATAAAGAAACTCGAATATCTTCTTTTGCTTGCACCATTTCTTTTGCCATTTCATAGATTTGTGCAGCGAGTTCTCTAGTTGGCGCAGTTACAACCGCTTGACAATCTTCATTTTCAAAATCAATCTTTTCTAAGATTGGAATCAAATAAGAATGTGTCTTACCAGAACCTGTTGCACTCAATCCAATGACATCTTTTCCTCGAATTGCACTTGGAATGACTTCTTCTTGAATTGGTGTAGGTTGCGTAAAATGATTTAGCTCAATAAATTTTTTTGTATAATCTTTTAAATTAAAATCTTCAAATTTTTTCATATTATCACCTATAATTGATTATACAGGATTATCCTGTAAGTGAGGTATCTTTATGGAAATTATATCTGTTATTCCACGTGGATATTGTCAGGGTGTTGTTCGTGCGATTCAGATAGCACGAGCAACTGCTGAAGAAAATCCTGATACGCCCGTATATATGCTTGGTATGATCGTTCACAATCAATTTGTCGTTGATGCCTGTAAAGCTATTGGCATCCGCTTTGTAGAAGACCCAGGCAAAACAAGAAGTGAACTTTTAGATCAAATTGATTCTGGAATCGTTATCTTTACCGCACATGGTATTAGTGATGATGTCAAACAGAAAGCCATTCAAAAAGGTTTGAAAGTTGTAGATGCTTCTTGTTTAGATGTCATCAAAACACATGACTTAGTAAAACAGCATATCGCACAAGATGGCGATGTTTTGTATATTGGAAAAAAAGGACATCCAGAATCTGAAGGAACTGTTTCTCTTTCCAAGCGTGTACATCTTATCACATGTAGTCAAGATGTCCAAAACATTACTGGTTTAAAAAATGTATTAATTACAAATCAAACAACGCTTTCTATCTTAGATACATCCAAAATCGTTGATGCTTGTTTAAAACAATATCCTGATGCAAAAGTCGCAAAAGAAATCTGTAACGCAACACGTGTACGTCAAGAAGCTGTCATGAACCTCAAAGATACTGATGTATTGATTGTTGTAGGAGATGCAAGAAGTAATAATTCCAATCAATTAAAACAAATTGCATTAGCTTCTGGTATCAAAGAAGCATACTTAATAGATTCTATCAAAGATCTAAAGGAAGAATGGGTAAAAGAAAAGAACCGCATTGCGATAACAAGTGGTTCTTCTACACCGAACGAATTAACACAACAAGTCATTACGTTCTTAAAACAATATGCACAAGATGGTATTTGGGAATTGCCACAAGACATCACTGTTCATTTGCTTTGAGATCTTCAATTTCTTCTTCTGTTAAATAACGATATTCACCTGGTTTTAGTTTTTCATCTAGAACCAGGTTTTTCATTCTTAAACGTTTTAAATATGTAACTTTATCACCTAATGCTTGAAACATGAATTTGATTTCATGATACTTTCCTTCTGTAATTGTTAGATTACAAGAAGTTGGTGATATTAATTTTACTTTTGCAGGTTTATAGGTTTCCCCATTATAAGTAATCCCTGTTTCTAAACGGTGAATATCATCTTCACTCATTTCTAAAGCATGTTCTACATAGTACTCTTTTTCTACATGATGCTTTGGAGATAGTAAGATATGTGCGAGTGGACCATCATTGGTAATCAATAATAATCCTTCTGTATCTTTATCTAATCTACCGCAAGGAAATAAACCATTGTTATCTTCATAAATCAGATCCATTACAGTAGGAACTCTACCTTCTGTCGCACTAATGTATCCAGCAGGTTTATGTAACATCAAATACATATGCTCTTCATATAAAACATATTGTTCATCCACAGTTACTTCATCATTGATTTCATCAATCTGCATGCTGGAAGTTTTCGCAATCATGCCATTGACTTTAACTCGTTTGTCTTTGACAAGTTTTTTGACTTGTGAACGTGTTCCAACATGTGCATTACTTAACATTCTATCTAATCTCATGCTACACTCCTATGTAATACACGATTGACCATAGATTTTAAAGAAACATGGAAAACTGCTTTTGGTAGTTTCATCATATCACTTGTAATGACATAAACAACGATTCCTAATGTACCAACGACAGCGAGTTCAATCAAACAAACGATTCTTCCACCACTTATCCAACTAGGACCAAACATATTCCATAATGCATATACACCATTCATCGCAAAACAAGAAATCATCATACGAACCGTACGCTTACAAATTCTACGATACTTTACAGAAAACTCTTTTCGAATTTTCAATAAAGAACAAACAATGATTGTTGCAGAACATAAACAACTCGATACGATTGCACCTGTATATCCCATGATTGCCATCAATGGATAAAAAGTAATACACTTTACCGCAAATCCACAGAATAAATAGAAAATGGATTGTTTTCGAAATCTTAACGTCAACATCATAGAATTACAAATTGGTGTTAAAGTCGTACATAATCCTAATAACGCAGACCATTGCAAACAAGTCACACCATACTCTAATTCACTCGCGCCATACATAATGTAATAGATTGGTTCCGCTAATGATGCCATCGCAAAACAAACTGGTAATCCAATATATAAAACTGTATCCAAACAATCTTCAATATTGACATTCAACCCCTTATAATCATGATTCTCTAAAGAAACTGTCATATAAGGAACAATCCCTGCAGAAAAACCAATGGATAACACTTGTGGAATAGATGTTAATTTATCACAATTCGTTTCAATAATAGAATAAATCAATTTTGCTTGATCATAATTCATTCCTAACTTTGTCGCAACAGGAATAAAGAATTGTGTATTGATCAATGTTTGTGAATTTCCCAAAATAGAAACTAATAAATAAGGAATTGAGAAAATAAAGAATTCTTTTAAAATATAATACTTATCTTCTGATTTTGTTGTTTGCATTTTCGCAAGTTTTTGAATCTTTGGTGCATGTTTATGATCAAAGTACATCAATTGGATCAGTGCAAATATTGCACCAATACTTGTACCTAATACTGCCGCATAGATACCCAATATTTGATCCATACGAAATACATAAACAACGATTGCGCCAACACCTAATAAAAATACAACACGTGCAAACTGTTCTGTAATCTGTGTATCTGCATAGAGTTTCAATTCTTTCATACCTTGATAATATCCACGATAGGAATATACGACCGGAACAATAAATAAAGCCAATGCCAAGATTACAAATGTATTCCGCATTTTCATAATATCTGCATCTGTTGCGTGTGCACCTAACACAGATTGCGCTAACGGTGTAGAAATCAAAATAAATAGTAATGAAATCACAAAACCCGAAACCATTAGAATCGCTGTAGAAAGCTTTCTAACTAATAATACCGTTTTATAGTCATCACGATTCGCATATTTAGCTACAATAGCAGCTATCGCAAAAGGTAATCCTGCAGAACAGATCTGTAATAAAACGTTATAATAAGTATAGGCTGCAGAATAATAAGATAGATTTGCTTGTCCAACGATTTGTTTAAAAGGTACGATATAAAACATACCAATCAACTTAGAAACAAATACACCTGCGGAAGAAGTCAAAGAACCCGCAATAAAACCATTCTTCACTTTATTTTTTGTTTTATCACTCATACTTACTCCTTCTCTACTGTTTGATATTCATATCCTTCTGTATCTAAATGATACGAGAAGAATTCTCTTGTTGTTTTTGTGCGTTTTGCATTTTTATATTGTACGAGAATCTGTAAATCTACTTGATCGTTATCACATTCTCCACTCATCGCTAAACCTTTTGCATAGCCTTGTTCTACATTGACTTGCCCAGGAATTAAATTCGATGTACTTTCAAAGATTCCTAAAGAAGGCATCATCTTTGTTGCATCATCAAATTGTGTGTTATCTTCTATCGCAA
The DNA here is from genome assembly GCA_963650865.1 of Eubacterium sp. AM49-13BH. GTDB lineage: Bacteria > Bacillota_I > Bacilli_A > Erysipelotrichales > Erysipelotrichaceae > Bulleidia. Next base: position 25,949 of record CAVJMM010000024.1, read on the forward strand.
TCATAATCACGTCATACATTGCAATTTGTGCATTATCAACAACAATTGCATAACGATAAGTACCATCTGGTATCTGACTCATTTCTAAAGCAATATCAAAATGACTTGTAGATTCATCAAATTTTTTATTTGCCATCAATATTTCATAATATGTTTGATACTCTTCATATTTTTCATTCGTATCTGTTGTTGTTTTTTTCGAACAACCACATAAAAACAAAACAAATACGAGTATTAACTTTGTTATTTTCTTCATCTCAAACCTCGCAATAGATTATAACATGAAAAGAAGGAAGCTTTCACTTCCTTCCTAAACAATCCAATTAGAAAGTAATAACAAAATAATTCTTCTTTCCCTTTTTCAAGATTGTAAATTCTTCATTCACTGCTTCACTTTGATTCAATTTCTTTTCTAAATCTGTTGTTTTTTCACCATTAACAGAAATAGAACCTTGTTGAATCAAACGTCTTGCTTCACCTTTACTCTTGGAAACTTCTGCACCAACCAATGCATCAATCAATAACATACCATCTTCTGCAGCATATTTTTTTGCATCACTTAATCCAGCCTTCATTTCTTCAGGTGTTAAAGACATAATATCACCATGGAAGAATGTTTCTGTGATCTTCTTCGCAGTTGCTAGACCATCTTCTCCATGAACCATTTGTGTTAATTCTTCTGCTAATGCAATCTGTGCTTCACGCTTTTCTGGTTGTGTTTCCACACACTTTGCCAATGCATCAATTTCTTCTGGTGTTCTTAAAGATAAACGTTTGAGATAATCCACGATATCTGTATCTGTTGTATTTAACCAGAATTGGTAGAAATCATATGCATTTGTTCTTTCAGGATCCAACCAAATATTCTTACCTTCAGACTTACCAAACTTAGAACCATCACTCTTTGTGATGAGTGGTGAAGTAATACCCCAAACTTTCGCTTCGTCACCTTCGACTTTACGAATGAGTTCCATACCACTTGTTAAGTTGCCCCATTGATCAGAACCACCAATTTGAATCTGACAATTATGCGCTTTATACAAATGTAAGAAATCCATTGCTTGTAAGATCGTATAAGAGAATTCTGTATAAGATAAACCAGAATCTAATCTCTTTTTGATTGTGTCTTTTTGTAACATGTAAGCAATATTAAACAATTTACCATAATCTCTTAAATAATCTAACAATGACATTTCTCCAAGCCAATTATTGTTATTTTCCATGATTGCCGCATTGTCACCTTCAAACTTCAAGAACTTGCTTAATTGTTTCTTAATGCATTCTGCATTATAAAGTACTTCTTCATGTGTTAATAACTTTCTTTCAGTTGTTGGTCTAGGATCTCCAATCATACCAGTAAAGCCACCACATAAAGCAATTGGAGTATGTCCAGCATCTTGATATCTTCTTAATAAGATAATTTGTTGTAAATGACCTACATGTAAGGAATCTGCAGTTGGATCAAATCCACAATAAACTGTAACATTTCCTTTTAATGCATTTACTAGACCATCATAGTCAGTAACATCTTTAACAAGACCTCTCCATTTTAATTCATCAATAAATTCCATTTCTTTCGTTCTCCTTTTTTCTAGAACGCCATATAAAAAAGCGTCCTCAAATCTAAGGACGCTATTAAGCGCGGTACCACCTTAGTTTACACAAAACGTGTACACTCTATCTTGACCGTAACGAGGTCGCATCGTTTTACCTTTTGAGATAAAAAGCTCCAAGGTGTATTCATCATTCATGCATCTCTATCCTTTTCACCAACCAGGATTTCTCTTTTCAAATGCATCAAGACTACTTGTCCTTTTCAACGCTATGTTTATTTTATAGAAGTTGTTTGATTTGTCAATCTTTCGTAGATTGTCTAGGTGTAAATAAATAAGATAATTCAATGGAATCTTCTTGTTCATCTTCACTTTGTAGCATCTTTGTCATCACTCTCATACTAACTGCACCTAGATCATAACTAGGAATCGAGAATGAAGAAATCTGTGGTCTAACAACTGTGTTGTATTTTGAATCAATTACACATACAACTTCTGTTGTATCTGGAACAGAAACTTCATTTTCTCTTGCCGCATTGATAACAGCCATTGCTTGTGAATCACGATTCGCAATAATCAAATCATAATGATGATCTTTCAAATGCTTGCATAAGAAACTATAAGAAGTTCTATCTTCTGCAGGAATCTTTAAGAAACCATTAAACTTTTTCTTTCTTTGCTTGAATGCTTTTTCTGCACCATGAATCATTTGCTCACAAGTATAAGGATTCTTGCGATCTTCAATGATAGCGATCTTATCTTTATCTTCTTCTAGATATTTACTTGTCAATTCATAAATTGCTTTTTCAATATCAACATAAACAGAACAAATTCTTTCGCCTTCCACTTTATTACCAATCATAACAATTGGAATATTATATTTTGATAATTCTGTTACTTCTTCTACTTTCAATTTATCATTGTAAATCACAACACCATCTACATGAGATTTAATGATATCTTCAATGACAGAAGAAATATCTGTAATACCAGCTGTAATTGTATGCAACATGATATTGTAATTATAGATTTTGGCAACATCAATCAATCCATTGATAATTTGACCAGTATAAGTAAAAGATGCTTCAGGAACAACCAAACCAATTGTTGTAGATTTTTGTAAAGCTAGACCTTGCGCAATTGCATTTGGTTTATAACCTAATTTATCAACTGCAGCCTGTACTCTTTCTCTTGTTCCACCTTTGACTACATTACTTCCATTGATAACTCTAGATACAGTAGCCAAAGAAACGCCAGCCTCTTTAGCGACATCGTAAATCGTTACACGTTTCATTTATCCCTACCCCTTACTTTTCTCTATTAAAGAAGCTTTTAATTGCATCTGTACCTTTTTCAACAATATCATTCGCCCCAGTTTTTACTTTTGTAATCTTATCTTGTACTTCTGGCTTATTGATAAATTCATCAGCCGCAACAACGATTTTCTTTGTTCCTTCGCTCACTGCTTTACTAGCAGTATCATATGCATTGGATAAATCTGCTTTTGTCTTTTCATCTAAATGTTCATCAACATATTTAGAAGCAGAATCTGATGCATTCTTCAATGTTTCTACAGCTTTATCTTTATATTCCTGTACTTTAGGATCTTTTGAAATTTCATCAATTTTTCCCTTTGCGATTTCAACAGCTTTCACAGCATTTTCTTTGATATACGCAATTGTTTTTTGAACTTCAGGATCACTTGAAACTTGTTGTGCTTTTTCTTTAATATCATTGATAGAAGTCATAACAGTATTTACTGTTGCGTCTTTAATTTCTTGGATCTTTTGTTTGTTTCCATCTGTTGTTTCTTCAGAAACAGCTTCCGCTTCTTTTTCTTCACTCAATTCCGCAATCTTTTTCTTGAGATCTTCAACTGTTTTTTCAATGGATTCAATTGGTTCTTTGTCATCATTGAAATCAATGTTTTTATTATTATTTTCACTCATTGTCATTATCCTCCACTTCTACAACTTTTTCTTCTCCATTTTTTAATTTTTCTTCTAATGCACTTTGAAGCTTACTCATATTCTCACTAGCAAAATCTGTCGCTTTTGTTAGCATTTCACCTGTTTTATCATGTACTTTATCCAATGAATGAGAATATTTCACTGCAGTATCTAATGGTGCCTGCAATTTCTCCATGCTCTTTTCAACGTCTTTGATTGTTGGATCAAGATTCTTTACGGATTCGTTGATCGTATCAATCAATCCCCATACTTTTTTTAATAATATACATAGAAATATGAGTGCGACTGCCCCAAGAATCGGAAGAATTTGTGCAGACACATTTGCTAAATCTAAAATTAATGCGTCCATATGTTCTCCTTATACCTACTTTTCATATTATATGTAATTATGAAAATATTTTCAAGGGCTTTTGTTAGCGCTTAACAATGTTACGTGATAATTCCAAAAAAAGAATAAAATGAAAAAATTTGAACTATTTTTTGGGATTAACAAATAAATTGTGAATAGTATATTGGGGCTACCATAAGGGTAGGCGGTTGACTCCTTAGAAGTTTTTCGAGTTTCATAGAAAGGAAGAACGGAAGAGGACATATTCTTAATTCCTCTTCTCGAAGGGAATTGCTTATGACATTATCTGAAACAATCAGTTTAATCACAATGATTTTTTACTGTGTTACGTTTTGCATT
>CAVJMM010000025.1:0-28834 GCA_963650865.1 Eubacterium sp. AM49-13BH
TTCACTCCATAATTACATGTTTTAAAATCAATCTTGATTCTAATTCTCTTGCGCTCATACGAAATGCACCTTGTGAAAATACAGCATTTTGAATCAGTGCATCACTTGTCGCATAAGTTAATCGATATTGATTCTTTAAATCATACGCAGACTTTTCTAAAAATGCATCCGCAGTTTCATCTGCTTTTGTATAAATGATTGTCAATCCTTTTCGTTGAATCTTTGTTCCAATATTTCCTTTAACTTTATAACCATCAAATACAACCCATATATCATGTTGTAAATATGGTAAATAGTTATACAGATATTCAATCAACTTATCACGTGCTAAAGAAAGATCTGCATATGCTAGATCTTTTAAAGAAGACCATGCATAGATCATATTATAGCCATCTACGATGAGTAGTTCTTCTAAATTTAAAGAAGCTTGAACTTTTCTCAATTGTTGAACACGTTCTTTTTCTTCCTTTTCTTTCTGTTTTGCACGTTGTTTTGCCTTTTCTTTTTCTTCATTTCGATTTTTACTAGAAGTCATAGACGCAATATAATCCATATCCGCATCTGATACTTTATAACGTACATTTTGATAAGAAACGGTAGATGCTTCTTTGAATTGAATATGCATATATTCATCTGCTTTATCCCATGGAACACTATAGCCACTTCCATTTGCACAGAATACAGAATCACTTGGATTATGTAGATCCATATTTGGATCATATCCGCTTTCTTGTATTAACTGTTCTTGATTCAAAGATGGTCGATAGCCTTCTAAAGAAGCTACAAATCTACCTTTTCCTTTTGTATACGCAATGACTTCATTTTGATAATTTAATAATGTTCTAACAGGTCCATGTCCATGAATGATACTTTTTCCATCTCCTAGATCTTCAATTTCAACACTTGCATTCTTTGTATCTAGATCATATAGTGCCTTAGATAAGAATTCTGAAGGTAATTGTAATGAAAAAGAATAATATGGTTCTAATAAAACACTTTTTGCTTTCATGAGTGCTTGGCGAACTGCACGTAAACTCGCTTGTCGAAAATCACCACCACTTGTATGTTTGATATTTCCCTTTCCTGCAATTAAAACAATTTTCACATCTGTTAAGAAAGAACCAGTCAATACACCACGATGTCTTTTTCTAGATAAGGCAGATATAATACTTCTTTGCCAACTTGAAGATAATGAGTCTGTACTACATTCACTTTCAACTTGTATTCCGGATCCTTCTTTTAAAGGTTCTAGACGCACATGTACTTCTGCGTAATGGCGTAAAGGCTCAAAATGTCCTGCACCTTCAACCGTATCTTGAATTGTTTCTTGATAAACAATCTTTCCAGTGGAAAATCCTACTTTGATTCCAGAACGTTCTTCAATCATTTTCTGTAAGACTTCCATCTGCATTTCACCCATGATTTGTACATGAATTCGTTTTGTTTTATCATCCACTGTGATGCGTAATGTAGGATCTTCACTGGCAAGCTCTTTGCAGGTATCCGCAAGTACTAATGCGTTGGCACCAGGTGGTAAGACAAGTTCATAATTCATAAAAGCAGATAAAACAGGTGCTGAGCTATCTTCTTCAAAACCTAGACCTTGTCCAATACTTGTTTCTTGTAAACCTTTTAGAGAAACGACCATACCTGCAGTAGCTTGTTTTAATGAGGTATATTTCAAGCCATTATACAAACGAATTTCATCTATTTTTTCTTCTTGAATGCTATCTTTTGTTTTCAAAATCCCACCTGTAATTTTGACATGTGTCAATCGATTCCCATTTTCATCCAAAGAAATTTTATATACCTTTGCACCAAATTCTTCTGGATATTCTTTTTCCATAGAAATCCAATCAATCAAATTCATCAATGATTCTATTCCTACACCTTTTAGAGCTGATCCAAATAACACTGGAAACCATTCTCTTTTATAAAAAGCTTCTTTTAATAGTGATTCATCAATTTGATCTGTTTCTGAATAATGTTCTAATAATGCATCATTGATCATCGCTAATGATTCTTGAACATTTGTATCTTTCATATCAATACACATATCTGAACAATCTTGTTTGATTTGTTTCAATAATGCTTGTGGTTCTTGATAACTAATATCCATCTTATTTACAAATAAAACACATGGAATATGATAATGTTCCAAACATTTCCAAATCGTTTCTGTATGAGATTGAATTCCATCTTGTACATTAATCATGATGATTGCCAAGTCAAGAACTTGTAAACTTCTTTCCATCTCTGTAGAGAAATCAACATGTCCTGGTGTATCAATCACATAAACTTCTGTATCTTTCCAAGTATAGTTCGCTTCTTTTAAATAGATGGTAATTCCATGTCCTCTTTCTTGTGCATCATAATCTAAGACTGTATCTTGACGATCAACTCTTCCCAATTTGCGAATTACACCACTATGAAATAACATGCTTTCTATGCATGTTGTTTTACCAGCATCTACATGTGCAACTATCCCTATCGTTATCTTTTTCATTGTCTTATTTTTCTTAAATCAGTTCCACAATATGGACAATAATCTGTACATTCATCATTTAACGCAACATGCTTACAATTTGGACAATAATACTGATCACTCTTTTTGATCCAAGTATAACCATCCGTTTGTCTTTGTTTGTATTCTTGACGTTCTTTTTTCGCAGCATTTTCAATACAAAAAGATGCATCTTGATGATTAATCTGATACCAATGTTCATAATCATGATATGTCCAAATGATTCTTTCATTCTCTCTTTGTTGTGAAACAATTTCTTGTTGTGCTTCTTGTAACTGTTTTTGGAGTTCTTTATAATGACTTAAATCTTTCGCGTCTTTATAATTTTCATACTTCCAAAAAACACTTCTCAACAAAGAATCTTTTAACATGTTCCTTGTTTCATTTGTGATGGTTTTCTTTTTTGCTTGTTTCAAAACTTTTAATTCTGCACCAACAAGGATTCCACAATATGGAGGAATATAGTTTTCCCATGTTGGATGTTTTGCGTATAACGTTTTGGATACAACCAAGTAATTGTAATCACCATAAAAAGATTTCTTATTGTCTGTTTTCAAATCCGATAACGTTACTTTTAATTCATAACACTTAAACACTCTACTAGCATCCATCGTCATATAATCAACGATTTCATCACCATGTCCATCTTTATGAAAACCAATGGTTACTTCTTCACAACCATATTCCCGTTTCTTTTTGCTCGCTGCATTCAAAGCATTTTCTAAATCTAAAGTTTCCTGTGTTTTTGCCATATTCTATATTAGTTCTCTATCACTACCTATCATCAATACATTTTGAATTTCATATGCACTTCTATCATCTTCACAAGGAATCATCACTGTATGTTTAAATTTCTTTTGAAGCATTTTTCGAAAAGCATTTCCTTTTTTGGCACGTGGTCCTGCTAGAGCCATACCAACATTCACAATATAAAATCCATTTTTGTTTAAAGAATGATAGATGATATCTGTTTCTTCTGCACTTCTACCTTGATCTTTCTTTCCAATAAATGCATCATTGATGATCAAATCATATTTCTTTTCATGATTTTTTAAATATGAAAATCCATCTTCATTTAAAATATGAAGTCTTGTTTTCTCATCTTCACTTAATTGATGCAATCCAAAATATTGAAACGCAACTGAAATGATATCTGTATTCATTTCCGCAACGGTAATTTGAGAAGTTGGATATTGATGAACATAATACTTAGGATACGCAAATGCACCACCACCAATCAAAAAAGTATCTTTGATTGTTTCATCTAATTGAAATACATAAGAAAATCTCTGCATATATGGAAAGACTAAATCATAATATTTAGAAGGTTCTAAATACATCGCGGATTGATATGTCTCATTGATTACCAAGAAACATACAGCTTCATCATCAAACACTGTATCTTCAACTTGTAATAAACCATCACTTGTTTTTTTCTTAAAAATCACTGTATTAGCCATGCATATATTTTAATACATCTTCAACAATGTTGGAATCCGTCAACATCGTCACATATCCTTGTAATGTCTCCGCTTTTCTTCTTAACATAGAAGCATGCGGATTTACATACGTTCTACATTTATATTTTGCATTTTTTGCTTCTTGGATCAAATTCACTGCACTTGAATTTCCATCCAGTGCCAAAAGAATCGAATCACTTCTTTTAAAGATTTCATATGCAATGGACTTGTAACTTCCCATCCAACTCGTTTCGATTGCCACGCGAATAAAAACATGCTTCTTTTGTAACAAAGACAATGTATGTTGATCAATATTCGCTGGAACAAAAGCATAGACTTCAAATTTATCATGATTATGATCTAATAAATATTTTTCATATGCTTTCATTGAAGAACCAATCACAAATACAATTTTATTTGGATCTGCTTTTTCTAATAACGTATCAATCATTCTACAATACATCGGATACATTCTTGTTGTATGCATATTATTATTAAAGCTTCCGCCTGCAATAATGACTGCTTTTTTATCTATAGGTAGTGGTTTAATTTTATCTTTCAAAACAATGGACGCATCATAAACTTCTTCTTTTACTTTTTCATCATTTTCAACAATATATTCTTGCATACGTTTCTGATAATATTCACGCATTGATTGATGTTCTAATTGTTTTTTCAATTGTTCTTCTTTTTTATAAAAACTATCAAAAGAAGCTTGAATGATTTTCTTTTCTACTTCACACATTTTCTGTTGATCTTGATTTGTCAGATCTAATAGTTTTTCTAAACTCAATTGTTCATCAATACTATTTGTTCCATATAAAGCGCCACCATCGCTTCCTTGAACACAAGATATATCATGCTGTAGATATTGTTTTAACGGATATTTCGATACATCAGATAAATTATTCAAACGAATATTCGATGTCATTTGAAATTCCAAAACAACTCCTTTCTCTTTAATATAACGCATTAAATCTCTTCCCTTTTGACTGGAAAGATTCGCAGTATATAAACCATGTCCTATACGTACTCTTGGCATCGTTTGATTTTCTTTCAAAGTTTCTTCCACACAACGAATACTGTTATAAACATTATCTTTCAAAGAATCATTTTCACCTGCATGAATACGCAATACAAAAGTAGGATCAAAAGATGCTAGATGTGTCAATTGTTGAATCAATGGTTTCAATTCTCGAATATCATTGATTTCTTCACCAACAATATCACTTCCTGCAACATAAGGATCTTGCATCACACCATATAATGCTTTCAAATTATCTTGATAATCATTTCCATGAATTGCATCTCTCACAATTGTCAAAGGAATTCGTCTAAAGGAAGCAAGAAAACGAATCATGACACCTGTTTCTTCGTAAATTGTTGGCATAACTTTATGAACTTGTTCTAACATATCAATAGATGCTTCTTTTTTTACTAATGTTGTATCTGAAATTTCAATATAATTCACATCATATTTTTGATACATTCTCGCAATCCATAATAACTTATCTTGAAACAAAGTATTATTTTTATATACAGGATGATTTTGATCTTTTTCCATTTGTTTTAAAATACAAACAATATCATTATCTGGAATATCATCAATATGTTGATACAATGCTTCTTTATCTGCTTTAACACCTTTTGTAAATACATAACGATATAAATATACTTTTTCTAGATTTGTAAAAACAGCTTGTCCATCTTTCATGACCGCAAGTGAATTTCTAATCTTAGGAATGTTATATGATGCATTTGCAATGTTATTTAAAATGAAATCTCTAAAATTGATAAATGTATTATCATCAATCTTACGATCTAGATATTTTCCTTCTAATAAAGAATCTTGATATTGTTCTGCAACTTTTTCTCTTTGTTTTGATAATTCTTCTATTTGATTTTGTGTGCATTTTAATTTTAATTTTTTGATGTAATACAAAGGATAACGGATTTGATGTTTGATTCCTAATGCAATTAACATATCTCCTGTTAAATTTGCATTCATATGGGTATGTAGATCTGTATGAAATTTGTTTTCTCTTAAAATGAAAGTTTTAACGATTGTTTTCTTGAAATCCAAATGATAATTCTTTGTTTGTGACATTAAAGTCTTTGAAATTGCAGGAATTGATGCTTTTCTTTCAATTCTGCCATCTGGATAAATATTCGCAATCTTTGTATCTTTTAGATGAAAAATATAAACAAGTTTTCCTTCATCATTGTAATAACAAGGAATTTCACCTTGTATAAATTTATATCCTTTCTCATCATAGGAAATATCTAGATCACATAGTTTAGAAAGATTCGTAATTAAGTTACCTGTTGTATGATTTGGTGTTTTCAATTGGTAATACAAATGTTCATTTTCTTGATATAAATCAACAATGATATCTTTTTCTTGATCCAAATAAAAATGTGTAAAATATTCCATATGATCCTCCAAGTATTTGAGTGCTATTCTACAACGGTGTATAAAAAAAAGGAAGGAAAAATTCCTTCCAAAATCATTACTTAATGATTGGTTCTAGCCATTCAGTTGGATAATCTTCATATCCAAGAATCTCACATACAGTAGCAGCTACATTAGCAAGACCAAAATCTCCTTCTTTGCATTCTGTTCCTTCTGGTCCATTGTATACCGCAAATGGAACAACAGCTAAGGAATGAGATGTCTTTGGATTACCCTTCTTATCAATCATTTCATCAGAGTTACCATGATCTGCCATAACAAGTAATGTATAATCATACTTCATACATGCATCCATGATTCTTCTCAAGTTCAAATCTACAGATTCAACACCAATAATTGTTGCTTCATAGTTTCCTGTATGACCTACCATGTCTCCGTTAGGATAATTACATCTAATGAATTGATACTTTCCAGAAGCAATCGCATCAACCATCTTTTCTGTAACTTCTGTAGCCTTCATCCAAGGTTTTTGATCAAATGGAATAACATCAGATGGAACTTCTTCCCAATCTTCTAATTCTTCAGAGAACTTATCAGAACGGTTACCATTCCAGAAATATGTCATATGTCCAAACTTCTGTGTTTCACTAACTGCATAAGAATGAACACCCTTGTTTACTAAGAATTCAGACATTGTATGTTCAATGTGTGGTGGTTCAACTAAGAAGTTCTTTGGTAACTTTAAGTCTCCATCATATTGAAGCATACCAGCATAATATACCTTTGGTTTCTTTACCATATCAAACTTATCAAAGCTATCCATATAATCAAAACACTTAGAGAATTCAACAGCTCTATCACCTCTAAAGTTATAAAGAATTACAGAATCACCATCATCAATTGTTCCAACTGGTTCATCACCATTTGCGATAACAAATCCTGGTAGATATTGATCTGTATAGTTTCCTTCAGCGCGATAAGTTTCAATAGCTTCTTTACAAGAAGCAAACTTTCTGCCATCACCCATTACATGAATATGCCAGCCTCTTTCAACCATAGACCAATCAGCTTCATAACGGTCCATTGTAATTTCCATACGTCCACCACCAGAAGCAATGCATCCATGGAATGTATCATCATTCAATTCCGCAAATACACCTTCTAATTCATCAACATATTGTAATGCACTTGTTTCAGGAACATCACGTCCATCTAATAATGCATGTACTCTAACTTCTTTAACGCCTTCTTTTTTAGCTTCTTTGACCATCGCAATCAAATGAGAAATATTAGAATGTACATTACCATCTGAAAGTAATCCTACAAAATGTAATTTTCCATTGTGGCTCTTTAAATAATCAACAGCGCCTGTCCAAGCACTTGCTTTATAAATATCTCCACTTTCAATAGATTCATTAACAAGTTTTGCACCTTGAGAATAAATTTGACCACAACCTAAAGCGTTATGACCAACTTCGGAGTTACCCATATCATCATCACTTGGTAAACCTACCGCAACACCACTTGCCTTGATTGTTGTGTGAGGCCATTTTGTCATCAATTCCTCAATTTGAGGTTTGTAGGCATGCATAACTGCATTACCGTTGTCTTTGTCAGTCCAGCCTACGCCGTCCATGACAACTAATACTACTGGTTTTGCCATAAAAATTTTCAATCTCCTTTTTCAGCATTCTAAATATAGCATGTTTTAGTCAAAATGACGCATTGAATTCTAAAAAATGCTCTTTAATCTTTCGAAACTTTTGTTGTTTCTATCATAAATGTAACAGAACCAACTTGTCCTTGTGATAATCCAGTATAGGAATTATAAGATTCATCTGCTTGTTTTAATAGTTGAATCTGATCTAATATACTAGATAATTCTATTCCACCTTTTTCTTTTAATTTCTGTAATCCTTCTGTATTTAATTCTTCAATTCCATTTTGAAAGGATTGAAATCCACTGGATAGTTGTGACATTGCATCTTTGATTGTCACATGATTTTGCATAGCTGATTGTAACAATGAATGAACTTGTGAGATTCCATCGTTCAATCCTTTGATACCAATCGATAATGTACTTGTGCCTTCTGATATTTGGTTTGTAGAATCTTGTAATACTTTCAATTGTTCTTTGATTGCATCTACATTTAAATTTGTGACTTTTGTATTTATATCTTGTAAAACATCAAACAATTGTTCTTGTGTATCACTAATTGTTTGATGTAATACATCAAATTGATCTTGAATCACTTTCTTTTCTTCATCCGTTAATTCTTTGTTTTCCAAAATCGTATCTAATGTTATTTCAAAGTTTGATAAAGATTCTGAAACGGTTTGTAATGTTGTTCCTAATGTTTGTAATGTATTTAAATCATTCTGTATTTCGTTTACAGCAGTTGAGGACATTGTATCCACATCGATACTTTGAAAAGTATCTGATAATGCTTTTGTACCTTCAACTAAAGTCGTTGTATTCTCATTGATTGTATTTGAAGCATCTGATAACTTTTGAAAACCATTTGTTAATTGTTCAATGCCATCCAAATATGCATTCATTCCTTCTTGTACGTGAGAAAAAGCATCTTTTAGCTTTGTACCACCATCTACTAGAGAATCACCAGCTTCTCCTAAATCTTGAAAATTCTCTGATACCTCCTTTAAATCATCTAGATCCTCTTCATCTATTTCCTCAAAGATTCCATTGGAAATCAATGTTTCTGTAAAATCCAATGTAAATGCATCTGTATCTGCCTCTATTTCAACGATTTCTGGAATATCTAAATCTAAATCTTCATAACTAGATAAATTTAAATCTTCTTTCAAAGATGGAAAAGCATATCCTAAAACAATTGCTGTTCCATCGGATTCTGATATTTTTCCATGGTTTATCGATATATTTGAAAAGTACTTTGTATCTAACATCACAATCGAAACACAAGAAAATGGTACATGTACATTTTCATAACTAGTTTGATTTTGATATTCAAATTGAATCTTTACATGGCCACACTTTCCTGCAATTTCACTTGAATCCACTTCATTTCCATCTAAGTAATAATGAAGAATCACTGTAACAGGAAGCTCTCGATTACTTGATGCAGTATAAGAAATATCATTTCCTTGATTTTGCCAATAGATTTTCCCATCCCTTTGTTCAAATTGTTCATCCCCATCACGATTACTAATATCTGTTACAGAAGAAGTATCTTCTATGACTTTATCTGAATCTATATTCAGTAATTTTGTATGCACGGTTGTTTTAACAACATTTCCATGTGCATCTGCTTGTATGTTAACTGTTTCCTCTTTTTTAGAAGGAATTGTCGTTTCACTACCATCATATTGCCATTGTATTTCTTTGTTTGTACTTGTGTTCATTACTGCACTTTCTGCTTGTTGACTACAACCAAATAATGAGAATACAACAAATGCACTTACCATTATTTTTGTTAACTTCATATTTCCTCCTACTCCACATTTTTCAATGCTTGATCCATTGGAATCTTCTTAATTTTTTGTATTTCTATAATTGCCACAACAGAATAAGACAATATTCCTAATAGAAACATTTCTACATAGATTTTTGGCTCAATTTCAAATAACAACCATCCACTCATCATTTCTTTTAACATGCCGCGATATATCTCAACTAACATCACACTACAGATTGGTATTGATATTAAAATACAAAGTACTGTCACAATCGTCATCGAATGAATATACAATTTTGATATTTCTTGATTGTTGTAACCTAATATTTTTGTCATCGATATGAATTGTGCATTCTTTTCAATACTGATCTTACTTAACAAATACATTAATATCACAAACATCCCAACACTAAATCCATCAATCAAATACATCATTCCACCCATTGATACAGTTAATTGTCTTGATACTTTTGTTAAGGAATCATAATCAATCACAGAACCAATATATTGTTGATCAATATCTGTAATTTCTTCATTTGAAAAATATCCCGCAAAGAAATCATCTGATAAATCAAATGTTTGATTTAACATTTCCTTTGGCATAAATACTGATATAGAACCTTTATAATCTATGATTCCATCAATGATAAACGTATAATTTTTATTATCATATTCTTCTACCAATGTAATTTGATCACCAGCTTTTAATTCATATTTATCTGCATACAAATAAGATATATAAATACCTTGTGTAGGTAATTTTAAATACTTTGAATCTTCTTCAATTCCATATAACATTACTTCATCTGTTTTATAAGAATCACTTTTTTCTGTATTTAATGTATATGCGGAAAACTTTTCTGCATCCTTTTGATTTGTTTCTACAGCCTTAGAAAACTTCATTAAATTTAACATACTTTGAAAACGATGTTTCTCATCTGTCGCATTACTTGGAACAGATAAAAGCGTTTGATAATTCGCAATTAAATTTTCTGACATTGTCTTTTGATAAGTATTTAAAATATCTGGTAACGCTAATCCGAACATCAATAATAGATTTCCAAAAACAATTCCAATCAAAAGAATCAAATAACTACTTTTATTTTGTAAATTAATACGTATTCGAAATCTAGAAAAAAATGGCAAACGATAACTCAAATGAAATGCCTTCTTCTGTTTCTTTCTGTTAAAATCATGTCTTAAAAATTTCAATGGTGCTAAAGATAAGCTTTTTCTTAATACTATCCAAGTAATCAAAGCCATGATCAAACAAGGAACAACTGTAGTTTTCAAAAATGCATTCGCATTCCAAATTGTTTGATATGTGGTCAAAGAATAACTTCCATAATATAGATTTGCACAATAATCTTTTAGTACTGTATATCCCAATAGATTTCCTATGAGTGCACTGAATAAAGTAATCAAAACTGGCATCACCATATAATGCCTTACTAACTCTTTCACTTGATATCCAGATGCTAATAACGTACCAATTACATTGGATTCCTTTTGAATCGTATCACGTGTTGTAAGTGCAAAGACAAACGCAATGATGACCATCACAATATATAGAAATACGACCATCATCTCTCCATCGCTTCCCATATCATCTCCAGTAAAGTTAATGGCTTGATTTTGATAACGAGGAACAAACGATTGAATCGATACAACATCTTTCATTGCACTTAAAAGTGCAGTCGCTGTATCCTCTTCCCGCTCACTTCCAACAATTGAAGAATCTTGATAAGACCAAGCATAATTCCAAGTTTTCTTTTCTTCTGCATATGCATCAAATGTACATTGTGGAACAATTGCCACGCCAAATTTCACTGCATCAAACATTAAATCACTATTGTTTTGAAATAGTGCACTATAATCACTTAACGCAATCAATCCCGTAATGGTATATTTCTTTCCATTCTCTTCTTCTAAAACATCTCCAATAGAAAGATCGTTATTTACAGCATACATTCGATCAATCGCAATTTCACCATCTTCACTAGGAAATGAACCATTCATTAAACATTCTAAATTTACTTCTGTTCTTTTCGCAAAAATACGTATCGTTGTATCATTTGTAAAAGTTGTTTCATATCTTGTGAGATCATAGATTTCTACTCCATTTTTTTCTAATAACGTATGTTGAGAAGCTGTTATTTTTCTTTCCGTAATAAAATTTCCATCTTCTACATAATATTTTTCAAAACTAGCTTGATACGCTTGTACAATGGATTCATCCGCAACATCAAATCCTGAAACACTCCCAATTGTAAGCACCAATAATAAAAAGATTACAATATATTTTCCTAAATCATCTTTGAATTCTCTAAAATATCTTTTATTTAATGGATTTTTCATAGTTACCACTCCAGATCTTCCGCATGTACTTTAGAAGAATTTGTAATAACAGATCGAATCTTTCCATCTCTTAATTTCACAACTTTATCTGCCATATATTGAATTGCGGCATTATGTGTAACCATAATAATTGTATTTCCATATTTTTGATTCACAGTTTCAATCAACTTTAGAATATCTTTACTTGTTGCGTAATCCAAAGCACCTGTTGGCTCATCACATAGTAAAATATCTGGATTTTTAATGATTGCTCGACCGATAGATGTACGTTGTTGTTGTCCTCCTGATAATTGATTTGGTAATTTATCTTTATGATCTTGTAATCCTAAAGTTTCAATCAATGAATCTATATCTAAAGGATTTTTTGATAAATACGCACCAACCTCAATATTTTCTCGAACCGTTAAATTCGGAATCAAATTGTATTGTTGGAATATATAACCTAAATGATTTCTTCTATATAAAGATATCTTTTTAGAATTCATTGTATTCATATACTCCCCTTGAATCGAAATCGTTCCTTCATCTGCACAATCAATTCCTCCAAGAATATTTAATAACGTACTCTTTCCAGAACCACTAGGACCTAACAATACAACAAACTCCCCTTGTTCAACATCTAAGTTGATATCCCTCAATACTTCAATACGATTGTCATGCAGTCCATATGATTTATGTATTCCTCGTATTTCTAAAAACATATTCCCTCCAAGTTAGTCTTATCTAACTAACTGTATTATATGATATTTCATAAATTTGTAAAGTTGAACACTCATTCACATGTGCTAAAATACTTTCATAAAGGAGAACTTTTATGAATTATCTTGTTGTTTCAGATATCCATGGTGCATACAGTGGTGCACTAGCAATCGAAGAAGCTTTAAAATATCATGATTTAAAAAATATACTTTGTTTAGGAGATGTTTTATATCACGGTCCTAGAAATGATCTCCCTGAAGATTACGCACCTAAAAAAGTCATTCCAATCATGAATGACTTAAAAAACAACATTATCTGTGTAAGAGGTAATTGTGAAGCTGAAGTTGATCAAATGGTCTTAGATTTTCCATGCATGGCTGACTATAACATTGTTCCAATGAAAAAGAATAAAGTATTTATGTCTCATGGACATATTTATTCTCCAAACAATCTCCCTACATTAAAGGAAAATGATTGTTTTTTAAGTGGTCATACGCATATTCCTACAGCTTATAAAGAAAATGGAATTTATTTGTTGAATCCTGGTTCTATTTCTTTACCAAAAGAAAATCATCCTAGAACATACGCTGTATTAACAGATGATGATTTTACTATTTATACTTTAGATCATAAAGAATATATGAAAATATCTTTCTAAAAAGGAAGCGACCAAAAATCACTTCCTTTTATTATTGTTTTACAAATCCTGCTTTCTTTAATGAAAAATAAACGACTGGCAATAATATCAAATGTATGATGATTGCTGGAAATGTGGAAATGAAATAAGATGTAACCCATACTTGTAGAGTATATGTACTACCTAATACAATACTCTGTACGATTCCACCAACAATTCTTCCACAAAGCATTGCGATAATTAAAGACAAATATACTTGAAACTGTTCTTTTTGACTTTTAAATACTTTCATCAATAATCCAGATACAAGTCCATACATTGGTAATTCAAAACACATTCCAATCAATGTTGTGCCTTGTGGCATTCCATATAACAAATGATTGAGTAAAGGACATATTACACCAACAAGGATTCCTTCTATTGGTCCAATGACTAGACCCGTCAATAAAGGTGAAATATGCATTGGTGAAAAAAGTACACCACCACTAGGAATCATACGAATGACTGGTGGTAATACGAGTCCTAAAGCAATCATCATCGCAGTCATTGTTAATTTTTTTGTGTTCTTCAATTCTTTTCTCCTAATATTTTCTTTCTAACTTCTTCAATAGATAAGTCATTTTCTTTTGCGATTTTTGCGAGATCTTCATATTCTAACTTCTCACGTTTCACATGATATCCACTACTCTTTTTTACACGTACTGGTCCATATGAAGTATTAATTGTTTCAATATGTCTTTTTAATGCATGTCTTTTACATGTAGATTCACGAATTCCTAATGTTGTTAGGTGTTGAAACATGAGTTCTATCATCTTTTCTTTATCAGAGATTTTACACATACATGTAAAAACATAACCAGGGCGATTCTTTTTCATATGCACTGGTGTTACATAAACATCTAACGCATGATTCTCAAATAAAATATCAAACGCAAAGCCAATATTTTCACTAGACATATCATCAATATTACATGTTAGTTCACACACTTCACCATCATCTTCCATTTCACCAAGAAATGCTCTCACACAATTCGCTGCAGGAAAATCTTTATTTCCCATCCCATATCCAATCTTTTCACAACTCATTGTTGGTTGTGTTTCAAAAGAATCTACAAAGTATTTCAATAACGCAGCACCAGTAGGCGTGCATAATTCACCTTGCATATTTCCTGCATATGTAGGAATTCCTTGAAGAATCAAAGCAGTCGCAGGAGTAGGTACCGGTAAAATTCCATGTGCACATTTCACCATACCATTTCCTAAAGATACAGAAGAAGCAAGGATTCTATCTGCATTGATCATCTCAAACAAAATACAATTTCCAATGACATCCGCAATTGCATCCTTTGTACCAACTTCATGAAAATGAATATTTGTAACATCCATTCCATGTACTTTACTTTCCGCTTGTGCAATGATCTGATAAACAGCTTTCGCATCATCTTTTACTTTTTGACTGATTGATAATCCATCAATCAAAGAAGAAATTTCTTTCATATTCATGCCATGATGATGTGTTTGATGTTCATGACTAGCATTTTGAATAGTTGCGTTTGGATAATGGGATGAAATAATCTTTCGAACTTGATTCTCTGCAACATCTCCATGATCATGATCATATACATAAGACAAAGAATGATTTTCATACTTCACTTGTGAAATACCATCAATTTCTTCAATATGATCTAAAATATGTTCCATTTCTTGATCATCGATGAAATCCATAAAATAATGAAAAACAGCTTCATGTACTTCCATTGATTTTTCTTCTTGTCCATCAATCAATACTTGCATATGTGTACCTAGAATTCCACATTTATTAGAAGGAATTGCAGACAAATGAATTCCTTCTAACCCTAATGAATTCATTTGTTTCACAAATGCTTCTTGATCAACAAGTTCACTTAAAGCACCCATTAACATGTCACCTGCACATCCCATTTTACATTCTAGATATAACGTTTTCATAAATACCTCACTCTAATATATTCGCTACTTTTTCTAACCATTCACGAATCTGAATATGTTGTGGACATTGCACTTCACACTGACCACATTTGATGCATGCACTTGCTTTAGAATGTGGTTGTTTTGTTGCATTTTCATATCGTTTTTTCGCGCCAGTTGTATCTTGATAAATCAATTCTAAATTCATTGCCTTAAATACATCTGGAATTTTAATCTTCATTGGACAGCCTTCTGTACAATAATGACATGCAGTACAAGGAACTTGTTCAATGGATTGTAAGATATCCATTGCTTGGGCAATAACTTTCTTTTCTCCATCATCCAATGGTTTAAAGTCTTTCATATAAGATAAATTATCTTCCATTTGTGCAATGTTACTCATACCAGAAAGCACAACCATAACGCCAGGTAATGAGGCTACAAAACGCACAGCCCATGAAGCTAGACTTGCATTAGGATTTGCACTTTTTAATAACTCCGCAACAGGTTTTGGAGGATTCGCTAAAGTACCACCTTTGATTGGTTCCATAACAATAATTGGTTTATGATGCTTACAAGCAACTTCATAAACACCTTTTGAATCTACACTTGGATTATTCCAATCTGCATAATTGATTTGTAATTGAACAAATTCTACATCTTTATGGTTTGTTAAGATTTCATCTAACTTTTTTGCAGTTCCATGGAAAGAAAAACCATAGTGTTTGATCTTGCCTGCTTCTTTTAATTCTTTTACATATTCAAATAAATTCCATTGTTCATATTTGGCAATACTATCATCATTGATAGCATGTAATAAATAGAAATCAATGTAATCAACACCTTCTCTTTCCAATGAAATGTTAATTTGATTCTTAGCATCTTCAACTGTTTTTGCGGCATTTACATTTAATTTTGAAGTGATGTAATAAGAATCTCTAGGATGTCTAGAAGTAATTGCTTTACGAGCAGCTTCTTCACTTCCTGTATAAACATAGGCACTATCCAAATATTTTAATCCTTGTTCTAAAAATAGATCTGCCATTTGTGCAGTTTGTTCGATATCAATCACTTCATTTTCAACATCTGTTCTAGGCAAACGCATCAAACCAAATCCAAGTTTTGGCATACTTTCTACAAATTTATCATCCAACATAATATTCCTCCTCAAAAAGACTATAAACCTAAAGTTCACTTTAATTGCAAGTACATTTTAATTTATTTTTTCAAAAAGAAAAGCTATGCATGCATAGCTCTACTTCAAAGCATTTTTCGACCAGTCTGCATCACGTAATATCGCTCTGCCAACACCAACAAGATCACAAGCTTTATGTTCTAAAATTTTTTCAGCTTCTTCTTTTGTTGTGATACCACCCGTGATAAGTACTGGAATACGAACATTTTCTTTTATGATTTTACCTACATTTGAAAACCAACCAGGTGTTGTATTATCAGGAATTGAAAAACCATTCATTCCACCAGATACATCTAATAGATCTACACCAGCTTCTTCAAACAATTTTGCGGCAATTCCAGCTTCTTGTTCGGTAGAACCACCTTCTTGATAATCACAAGCTCCAAATCGATATGCAATTGGATAATCTTTACCAACTGCTTGACGAACTGCTTGAATGACTTCACAAGGGAATTTTGTTCTCCCTTCCATTGTGCTACCTGTATATTCATCACTTCTATGATTGATTAATGGTGAATACATTTGACAATTGAAATATCCATGTGCTCCATGAATTTCTACTCCATCATAACCTGCTTGTTTTACGAGTAATGCTGAAGAAACAAATGCTTCTTTGATTTCATTTAATTCTTCTTTTGTGAGTGTATTAATATCTAAAACAGGTTCTCCTGTTACTTCTTGTTTTGCCTTGCATCCCGCATGATTGATTTGCGCAAATACTTTTGTATTTGGTTGACTATGGATTGCATCAACAAGCTTCTTTAATTCATCTACATTCGCATCTTTTCCAACAGATAATTGGTTTCTACTTGCTTTTCCATTTTTCATAATATAAGCATGTTCTGTAATGATCAATCCTGTATATCCACTACGTTGTTTGTAGTATTCACATAGGGAATCAGAAACTTGACCATTTGTAGATTTTTCAGTTGCCATTGGTGGCTGTACAATACGATTGTTAATTGTTAATTGATTGATTTGAATTGGTTCTTGTAACATACACTTCTCCCTCTTTTATTAACTTAGTTTACCTAATGATTTAAAAAAAAGCAGTTTATTTGCTCAAACTGCTTAATAGTTTAAATTTACAACTGTTACTTCTGAATTTGTTCCAACACGAATTGGTGGGCCATAATATCCCACACCAGCCGTTACAATTGTAGGAACACCATATAACTCTTTATATCCATAACCATTATCATTAAAAAATGGAACAATTAAATTCCCTGGGAATATTTGTCCTGCGTGTGTATGCCCACAAAGAATCAAATCCGCACCATTTTCACTCAATTCTTCAAAGTCCCATGGTTCATGTTCTAAAACAATTTGTGTATAAGAAGAATCTGTTTCTTGCATCACTTCTTTTGCGGACATTCTTTCTTCTGCGCCTTTTCCATTCTTTTCTCCATCTACTCTTCCAACCACTTGAATTCCTAATTCTTCAAATGTTTCTGTTTCATCCGCTAACATATGAAAATTCGACGCCACCATAAATTCATCCATTGTCTTTGGACGTAATGCAATCGTTGGATCATCTACTGAAAAGCCACCAAATAGCGTTTCATCAACATCATGGTTTCCATAAACAACATATGTGCCATAAGTTGTCTCCATTTTGGCAAGTTCTGCTGCATAAACTTCTGGATTTTCTAAACCATCATAAGAAGAAGTAAATACATCTCCTGCAATCAATACCATATCTGCTTTCTGTGCATTTACCATTTCTACCATTTTCTTTGTTAATTCAATATTTGAATTGGTAGAAAGATGTAAATCGCCTAATAAAATAATTTTCAAGTTTCGATTTTGAGAAGAGGCAGTTGTAACATCATAGGATACGAGTTTAGGATCTTGGGCATGTTTTGTTCCATAAACATTTACCAATAAACTCCCACAACATGCAACACATAAAACAACTCTTTTTGCTTGATTCAATTTTTCTTTATTTTTATGAAAAAACAAAAGAACAATTTCACCAATAATCAAAATCATTGCGTAATAAGCTAAATAGCCTAAGAAAATATTTCCATATTTTTGAAATGTATATAATCCTTTATCTTCTGGTAAAAAGGCTCCTAATAGTGGTAAAGTTGCCACTAAAATATAAACAACAAATATAACACTTCGAACGCCTTTCTTTGCCCAATGAAATTTCTTCAAAAAGTTTCTACTACGTAAAATCAAATAAAAATTGATTAATACATATCCTGTTACCAAACTAAAATAATCTGTTTTCATTCCTTTGTACTCCCAGCATTTATTTTACAGAAATAATCTCACAAAAAAAGACATCATTTCTTTTTTTCAAAGAATTGTTGATGTCTTTGTGCTAATCCCATTAAAGTTCTTTCTGTACTAACAAGTAATCCTTTATACTCTTCTTCATCATTTGCGTTCTTTAACTCTTCTAAAAAATTATGTATCAATTGTTGGAATCCATCATGAAAGAAACCTTCTTTTAAATGATAGCTATGTTCAACCCATCCACAAAGTTTTCTAAAATCTTCTTTGATCAGTTCATCTTCCTTCACCATAATTATCTCCAATTTTTAAAAACTAATTTTATTTTATACCTATTTTTAATGATTGGTTACCAAACTTCCTTGTTTTATATAATTTTCTTTTAATTTATGACGAATTTGATTTAACACAGCTCTTTTATTTTGAGACCAAGTTGGTGCAAGCAACAATTCACTAGCTCCATCTCCTGTCAAACGATGAATGACAATATTTTCATTCAAATGACCAATACAATGTACAATGATATCTGTATATTCTTCTTGTGTTAAAACGTGAAATGAAGTTGAATCATTCTCATACATTCTTCCTAAATCACAACCTTTTAGATAATGTAATAATTGTAATTTTACACCATCTATTTTGAGATCATTTAAATGTTGTATTGTTTGTATCATATCTTCTTCTGTTTCGTTTGGTAAACCAATGATGACATGTGTAATGACTGGAATATGAATCGCATGTAGTTGTTGTACACATGCATCAAATACAGATAAAGGATATCCTCTTCGAATAAAAATTGCACTTTTCGAATGTATTGTTTGTAAACCTAATTCAATCCAAATCAATTTGTTAGGATATTCTATTTGTAATTGTTGGAATAAAGCAATCGTTTCTTTTTGAATACAGTCAGGTCTTGTCGCAATCGATATTCCAGCAAATAAAGGATTCTTTAAAGCAGAAGAAAAAAGAAAGTAAAGATGTTCTATTGAATCATATGTATTGGTATATGCTTGAAAATATGCAATATAATCACCTTCTTTTGCGTTTTGATGATTATAGATCAAATCACTTTGTTGTAATGGTTGACCATGATAATGAATCGCAAAATCACCTGAACCGCCTTCATCACAAAAAATACAACCTCTTGTATCAATTTTTCCATCTCGATTTGGACAAGTCATTCCTGCATCTAAAGCTACGCGATATAGCTTTCTTCCAAATGTTTTTTTACAATACTCTGTAAAAGAATAATAATATTGTTTTTCCATATTAGATGAATTCTATTTCTTTTAATTTCTGTGCGGAAGCATATCCTTTGTTGTATAAAGAAATAATACTTTCTTTATCTTTCGTTAAAGTTTTCATATTACCAATGTCATCTGGTGCGATAATACAAACTTTATTCTCTTTTTCTAATTTTTGACATGCATCTACAGACTGATTATAAACAAGTGACCTTGTTTGCATTGCTTGTGCAGCATTTGGATAATGTAATTTCAACAGATCTGCAATAACTTTATCATTTTTAGGAATTCTTCTAAAATCAGCAGGCCGTGTTAATATTACAACCACTTTATCGCATCCATCTTCAAAAGCTTTTTGATAGGGAACAGGATCACTTAATCCACCATCATAGTATGGAATACCATCAATCGTATAAGGTCTATTAACAACTGGCACACAACAACTCGCTTTGATTGGATCATAGCTATCTTGTCGCATATCATATTTATGAAAATAATGTGGTTTACCAGTATTTGCATCGGTTGCAACAATAATCATTTCTCGATGATTATCGCGTATTCTCTTCCAATCTAATGGATAATCTCCATCATGATCAGATAATGAAGAATAAATATAATCTAAACCAATATAAGAACCCGTATGAACTAAATTCTTTAAACTCATATATTCCCATCTTTGAAAATAATTTGTATAAAAGACGTAATTTCTACCTCTTTGTTCAGCCATATAAGACGCAACATTCGCTGCCCCTGCACTGACGCCAATTGCGTAATCAAACCGAATTCCTTCATCTAAGCAATAGTCTAAAACACCTGCTCCGAAGGATCCTCTTAATCCTCCACCAACGTCAATTAATCCTATTTTCATAAAACGCCTTCTTTCAAAATTTAATATCTTTTTATTTTTGTGGTCCTTGTTCCAAAATCTTATTGAATTTTGTCACAAATGCAATCGTCGTAATCGTTGCAGCTAAAATATCACTAATTGGTTCTGCGATAAAAACACCAAAGACTTGATCTTCAAAAAACATTGGTAATATTAAAATCAAAGGAATCAAAAGAATCAATTTTCTTAGAATTGCAAGAAATAGTGAAATCTTAGCTTGTGAAAGCCCAACAAAACTATTTTGGCAACTGATTTGGAAACCCGTAGCGAAGATACCAATCATGTATATTTTCAAAACACCTGCAGTATAATCCGTTAATGTTGCATCCGAAGTAAAGATTCCTGCAAATACTTTAGGGAATAACATCATCAAAGCCCAAAATATAATTGCGTATGTCGCACAAACAACTAATTCCGCAAAGAATGCTTTCTTAACTCTTTCATTCTTTCTTGCACCAAAGTTATAAGAAATGATTGTTTGACCACCTTGGCAAATACCTTGTAGTGGCATGGAACAAAGTTGAGCAACACTTGTAATAATTGTCATAGCACCAACCGCAAGATCTCCTCCATATTTGGATAAAGAACTTGTAAAAGTCATAGAAAGAATACTTTCTGTTGAAATCATGACAAAAGTAGATACCCCTAATGCTAGACATGGGAATAAAATATCAGTTTCTATCTTCATATTCTTTCGTTTCAAATGAAGAATTGTAGTTTTTCCAACTAAAAATTTTAAGATCCAAAGCGCACCAACCACTTGTGATAAAACTGTTGCGATAGCAGCACCTTTAACTCCCATTCCAAAAACAAAAATAAAGATAGGATCCAAAATAATATTTATAACAGCACCAATCACAGTTGTTAACATGCTTGTTTTCGCAAATCCCTGTATTGTAATAAATGGATTCATTCCCATCACAATTAATACTGCACCTGTACCTAATATATAGATTCTTGCGTATTCTAATGCATAAGGTAATGTAATTTCACTTGCACCAAATAACATTAATAATTGTGGCGCAAATATATAAAACACAACTGTTAAAACAACTGTTAAAAAGATTGTTAATGAAAAACAATTCCCAATGACTTTTTCTGCTTTATCGTTTTCTTTTGCACCTAAAAAGATAGAAGCACGTGGTGCACCACCAGATCCTGAAAACATCGCAAATGCATTAATCATCATTAATATTGGTGTAAATAATCCAACACCTGTTAAAGCAGATGCACCAATATTAGGAATATGTCCAATATAAATTCGATCAACGATGTTATATAAAAGATTTACAATTTGAGCAATCACTGCCGGCACTGCTAAAGAAGCAAGTAATTTATAAACACTTTCTGTCCCTAATTTTTCTTTATTCATAACATTCACCTATTGTTTGTTTGTGATTTTTGCGACATTTTTAATTTCAATTGAAATTGTACCATCATCTTTTTTACGAAATTCTATGAAATGACTATTCTCTGAATATTCTGTTGGAAAAGATAATTCAATGCCAGTATCCGTTTTAATCTTTTGATTTTTTAGTTTTGTTGCGACGTATTGTTTTGGAACTTCTACATTTTTTGGTATTTCATGTTCTATCGATGTGGAAATAAATGTATCTTGCATTTCTTCTGTTTCATTAAAAACATTTGTTGCTAGATCTTCTGTTGTAATTGGTAATTCATCTTCAATGCTTTCTTTCACATAGTTTTTATACTTTGATAATAACAATGTTGGATTTGTATCTGTTTTGACTGCAACTTCTTTTACAACTTCATTTACTTCTTTAAATACTTCTTCTTTGCTTTTTTCGCATGTACAATCCAATATCATTTCTTGGATTACCGCAATATCATTGCTTCCCCAATCCATTTTATCCACAAAAGATACATTCATATTAATCATATTCACAACCGCAAACGCTGCAATTTTCTTTGTGGAGGAAGGCAACAAGGAATGAAGTTGCGTAATTGTATTAGAAACAATGCCATTTTCTTGTTTTGTTAGATGTGTATATGCACTTTGATTCTCTAATATCGCAAATGAAAAATAAGGTACTTCTTCATAAGAATAATCCATGCATAAAACATCATATGCTTGTATTTCTGTATTTTTTAAGTATCCTTCTAATTTTTCTGCAATATTCAAAGAAAGATCTACAAAATTCATTTCTTTCTTCTGATATGTTTTTATAAGAGATAAAAATTGACTTTCTTCTTGAAAATATCCTTCTTTACATCTTGTATCACTCATTACCTTTGTGATCTGTTTATTTACATAAGATTCAATGAATGTATCTTCTAAATTTAATGATTGTTGCGAAAAAACGATTTTATCACTGATAAAATCCATCACATGTAGAATTGCGGAATTCAAAAAACAGCTAGCCATATAACCTCCAAAAAAAGTGAAGAAAGCTTTACTTTCTTCACTATTTTATCATTTATTCAAAAGATTGAATAATTTCTTTTGCGACTGCTTTTCCTTCTAAAACAGCACTACCAATTGTTGCTGGACCCGTTTTAGCATCACCAATAATATATACATTTTCTTGATTAGAAAGATGCCCTTCTGTATAAGCAAGATCAGCATGTAATACTTTGAAGTTCACCTTTTGTCCAATTGCCATAACAATCAAATCAGCTTTTTCTTCATATGTACTATCCGCAACTTCATGCGTACTTCTTCTTCCACTTTCATCTGGTTCACCAAGTTCCATCTTAACAACTTTCGCACCAACAACTTGTCCATTTTCATCTCTTAAGATTTCTTTAATATTTTCTAAGAAATTAAATGCAACACCTTCTTTTCTCGCATCTCGTATTTCATTTTTATTTGCTGGCATTTCATCTTCACTTCTACGATAAACAACTGTTACTTTATCAATGATACGAATCAAAGATCTAGCACAATCCATCGCAACATTTCCACCACCCCAAACAATCGCATGATGATATTTTTTATAATCATCATGATTTTTGTTGATGTTTAAGTCATATAAAAGTGTTAATCCCGCAAACAATCCATTTCCTGTATCAAATCCAAATGTATTTTCAACTTGCGCCCCAATCGCTACAACAACACGATCATATTTCTTTTTTAATTCTTCAAATCGTTCTGCATTAATTTCTGTATCAAAATGAAACTGCACACCTGCATCTACCAATCCTTCATACGCTTTATCTAAAAAAGATTTAGGCATACGATACTCAGGAATTCCAGTATAGATAGCTCCGCCAATAGAAGATTCTTTATCATAGATATCAATATCAAATCCTCCTTGTTTCACTAATTCTTGTGCCAATGTATAACCTGCAGGACCTGCACCAATAATTGCAATCGTATGATTCATATCCAAATCCTCCTTTTCATCTATTTTGCCATAGAATTATGTTATTTCAATTTATTTTTCTTATGCAATATATTAATTTCTTTTATTATTTTAATGGAAAAGGTAAAATAAAACCCATGAAGGACTTCAACACAAAAATAGAACAATTAAATCAATATATCAAAGAAAGTGAAACGATTGCTTTTTTTACTGGTGCAGGGATTTCCACATTATCTGGAATTCCCGATTTCCGTAGTAAGAATGGTTTATATTCCAATCGTTATCATGGAAAAAAACCAGAAAAAATATTACACATTAAATTTTTCAACAAAGATCCTGAAGAATTTTATACTTTCTATCGAGAAAAATTACTCATCAATGATGTAGATCCTAATGTGATTCATTTATTTATTTCAGAATTAGAAAAACACAACAAAAAAGTCACGGTCGTCACGCAAAACATCGATGGCCTCCATGAAAAAGCTGGTTCCACCAACATTCATAATATTCATGGAACAATATTAAAAAACCATTGTGTGAATTGTGAAACAGAATATCCACTACAATACATTAAAAATACAATTGGTGTACCAAAATGTGAATGTGGAGGAATCATTCGACCAGATATTACATTCTATGGTGAATTTTTAAATAATGAAACGTTCAAACAAGCACGTTTAGATACAAAAAAAGCAGATTTATTAATTGTATTAGGAACTTCCCTTGTTGTTTATCCGGCAAGTGAAATCGTTTCTCAATATCGAGGTAAGCATCTTGTAATCATCAACAAAAAGCATACCAAATTTGATTTTCAAGCTGATCTAGCAATTCATGAAGATTTTTCTCTTGTTTTTAATACTCTGTTAAAGGAACTAGAAGTCTAGTTCTTTTTTTCAGTTTGTTCTAAAATATTTGTCGTTAGAGGTATTTTATGAAGAAATTACTTGTTTATTTAAAAGATTATAAAAAAGAGAGCATATTAGCTCCTACATTCAAGTTATTAGAATCCTTCTTTGATCTATTAACACCAATTTTTATCGCAAATATGATCAATAACGGAATTCACAATCATGATTCTGCTTATATTTTGCAGCAGTTTCTTTTCTTGATTGGGCTTGCTTGTGTTGGAATGTTATGTAGTATTACTGCACAATATTTTGCCGCAAAAAGTGCTGTAGGTTTCACAACAAATTTACGTCAAGCCTTATTTGATCATATTCAATCTTTGTCATACAGTGAATTAGATACTATTGGCACAGATACTTTAATTACACGTTTAACATCCGATTGTAATCAAATTCAAAATGGATTAAATCTTGCCTTACGTTTGTTATTAAGAAGTCCATTTATTGTTTTTGGGGCAATGATTGCAGCATTTTTAATTAACGCAAAAGTCGCAATTATTTTTCTCGTTACCATTATCATTTTATTGATTGTTGTATTTTCCATTATGTTGATCAGTATTCCTCTATTCAAAAAAGTACAAGCTGGATTAGATAAAGTATTATCTCTAACAAGAGAAAACCTAACCGGTGTACGTGTCATTCGTGCTTTTCAAAAAGAAGAGAAGGAAGTAAAAGAATTTGATGAAGAAAATCAAAAATATACAAAAATCAATGAATTTGTTGGAAAAATTTCCGCATTAATGAATCCTTTAACATATGTCATTATCAATATCGCAACAATTATTTTAATTCAACAAGGTGCAATCGAAGTCAATTTAGGAAATATGGCACAAGGTGATGTTGTTGCCCTCTACAACTATATGGCACAAATCGTCGTAGAACTCATCAAACTTGCTTCTTTGATTATCACGATTGATAAATCTATCGCTTGTGCGCAAAGAGCACAGTCTATATTAGATATTCAAAGTAGTATTACATATCCTGATCAAACACAATCATCTAAAACAGATGCTTCCATTACATTTGATCATGTTTCTTTTCAATATCAAGGAGCAAGTGAGAACTCACTTAATGATATCTCATTTACATTAAACAAAGGACAAACATTAGGAATCATTGGAGCTACTGGTGCTGGTAAAACAACATTAGTAAATCTGATTCCAAGATTCTATGATTGTACAAAAGGTAATATTTTGATTGATGGAACTCCTATTAAAGAAATCTCAAAAGATAATCTATTTCATAAAATTGGTGTTGTTCCTCAAAAAGCAGCACTTTTTGCGGGTACTATTCGAGAAAATATGAAACTTGGAAATGAACAAGCAACTGATGAAGAAATCTGGAAAGCTTTAGAAATTGCCCAAGCCAAAGAAATTGTTGAAAACAAAGAAGGACAATTAGATGCCTTCATTGAACAAAATGGTCGCAATTTATCTGGTGGTCAAAAACAAAGATTAACAATTGCTCGTGCATTTGTAAAAGATCCTGAAATCATATTATTAGATGATTCTGCTAGTGCATTGGATTTCGCAACAGACGCAAATCTAAGAAAAGCAATTTCTCAAATTGATATCACAACCGTTATTGTTTCACAAAGAACTTCTTCGATTCGTCATGCTGATGTGATTCTTGTATTAGATGATGGAAACCTTGTAGGTAAAGGAACGCATGAAGAATTAATGAAAAACTGTCATATTTATCAAGAAATATATTATTCTCAATTTCCTGAAGAAAAACCTGCAGATTTCAAATTGGAGGTTGCCGCATGAAAACATTAAAAAAAGTCATTCAACAAATCGGAGCAAAAAAATGGTTGATTCTATTATCTATTATCTTAGCTGGAATCACAGTTGTATTAACACTTTACGCACCAATTTTATTTGGTAATACAATTGATGCAATCATCGAACAAGGTAATGTTGATTTTGTGACAATTGAAAATGCATTAATACAAATATTCTTTATCATTGTTATCACTGGAATATTAACTTGGTTTATGAATATCATAAACAATCATGTCACTTATAGCGTTGTTAAAAATATTCGTTCTATCGCAATTCGAAGAATTCAAAAGTTACCATTAAAGTATTTAGATGCTCATTCTTCTGGAGATATCGTATCTAGAGTCATTGCCGATGCTGATCAATTATCAGATGGTTTATTACTAGGATTAACACAACTATTCACTGGTGTGATTACTATATTTGTTACTTTATATTTCATGTTTTCTAAATCCTTACAAATCACATTGATGGTATTAATATTGACACCTGTTAGTTTTTTAGTCGCTAAATTCATTGCTTCTAGATCGTATACGATGTTTAGAAAGCAATCAGAGACAAGGGGAAAACAAACAGCACTCATAGAAGAAATGGTTGGAAATGAAAAAGTATTAAAAGCATTTAATTATGAAGAAAAAGCATCCACTAAATTCAAAGTGATCAACAATGAATTAAAAGAATATAGTCAAAAAGCAACATTTTATTCAAGTTTAACAAATCCTTGTACAAGAGCTGTGAATAATTTCATCTATGCTTTGGTTGCACTTTTTGGAGCAAATCTCATATTAAATGGAAATCTAACAGTTGGCGGTTTAAGTATTTTACTATCCTACGCAAACCAATATATGAAACCATTCAATGATATTTCTTCTGTCGTAACAGAACTACAAAATGCATTAGCTTGCGCAGAAAGAATCTTTGATTTTATTGAAACAGAAGAAGAGCCAATGGAAAAGAATGAAGAATTACCACTTTGCAAAGGAAATGTAACAATCCAAGATGTTTCTTTTAGATATGTAGAAGATGTTCCATTAATTGAACACTTTAATTTAGATGTAAAACCAGGCATGAGAATCGCACTCGTTGGTCCAACTGGCTGTGGTAAAACAACATTCATTAATTTATTGATGCGTTTTTATGATGTGAATTCAGGATCCATTTCTATTGATCAAACAAACATTCAAGATGTCACAAGACATTCTTTAAGAAAGAATTATGGAATGGTACTTCAAGAAACTTGGTTAAAAGAAGGCACGATTCGAGATAATTTAATATTCGGAAAAGAAGATGCAACAGAAGAAGAAATAATACACGCATGTAAAGAAGCGCACAGTTGGGAATTCATTAAAAAACTGCCAAAACAATTAGATACTGAAATTACAGAAAATTCATTATCTGCCGGGCAAAAACAATTGCTGTGTATCACAAGAGTCATGTTAGCTTTACCACCAATGTTAATCTTAGATGAAGCTACTTCTGCAATCGATACAAGAACAGAATTACAAATTCAAACTGCATTTGATTCACTCATGAAAGGTAGAACAAGTTTCGTTGTAGCACATCGACTTTCTACAATTCGCAATGCGGATATCATCTTAGTTATGAAAGATGGAAAGATTATTGAACAAGGAAATCATGAATCTTTAATGCAAGCAAAAGGTTTCTATGAAAAGTTATATAATTCTCAATTTATCATTCCTGCAGAAAATAATTGAATGAATTTTTTGGGATTCTTCAAAAACTTGTGAATATAAGTAATGAAGGAGAAAATTACTGATATGAAA
>CAVJMM010000026.1:0-27717 GCA_963650865.1 Eubacterium sp. AM49-13BH
GGGTATACAAGTTACTGTACCTAAAAAGGTACAGTAAAGATATTTCTCAAAAAAATTGCAATTCTATTAGAAAGAAACACAAACAATGCTTCAAACAGCAGTGAATGATTATACAAGCAATGAAATGTACAACTGACCACATGCATATATTATTTGATGCACCACCAAACGTGAATTTAGCTAATTACGTTAATGCATTTAAATCAGCTTCATTTAGGCTTGTAAGAAAACAATTTTCTGTACAACTTGCGCCGTATTATTGGAAACCGTATTTCTGGTCAATGTCTTACATTTTGAGGAATGTAAGCAACAGAACAAAACTACCAGTCAAAAAACATGTGCACCAAAAAGACTAGGTAGCAATTCATCCCCAACTGAACGATTCTTTATTTAAAAAGTGCTAACATAGCAAACGAATCTTTTCAGTTGTGGTATTCTTGCCTAATTCATAAAAAATGAATGGAAGTAATATTACTCCCATTTTTTCATATTCGTTTTACAAAAACTATTTTTATTCTTAATAACTTTCTTTTTTGAGTATTTCAATTGCTTCCGCAACGCTATGAACAATATAATCTGCTTTCTCTTTGACTCTTTGATCAGAAGTAGTAAATGTAAAAGAAACATCTACTTGTTCTAATAAAGGAATATCATTGAAAGAATCACCAATTCCAGCAATCTTATCAATCTGCAATGCCTCTTTCAACTTCATCGCGCCATTTCCTTTTGATACTCCATGGCAGATAACATCTAACCAGTTTTGGTTTTGATAAGCATCAATTGCACCTACAAAAGCTTGATTGATATCAGCAGTCAATTTCTCTGCAGCATCTAACGAAGGTGTCCAAACAGAAATCGCTGTAATATGTTTTCCGTCTAATTCTTTAACATCGGAAAGAACAATTTGGGAAGGATATTGTTTTTTTCTAGTATAAAGTGTATAGATGTGACCATCCGCATGAATATAAAGATCTGCTCTTCCTTCACATAATTCTTGTACAGCACCTACTTGTGGATAAGTAATTGTCTGTTCATAAATTATTTTGTCTTTTGATGTAACAATGCCACCTGTTGAGGCAATAATAAAATCTAAGTCAGGTCCTCCATCTAGATCTCCTTCAAATCCATGTAAAGGTCTACCTGTACATAGTCCAAATAAATTTCCTTCTTTTTGAAATGACTGAATTGCGTTTAAATCTTCTTCTTTAAAATATCCTTCATGATCTTCATTCACAAAATGAAGTGTACCATCAAAATCACTTGCCATAGCTATCATACTCAATACCTCACGTCATCAATTATATAAAAAACAGAATTCAATTGCGAATGAAACAACCAAACTCTGTTTTTAAATAATGATTTTCATACACGGAATGCCGTTCACACGGATGTGATATCTAGCACTCTGCACTCATAGGCCTCCTTCCAAAGAGTAATTTGTAAAATACAAATTAACCATACGAATGTTGAACTGATTGGCGAATGTTTCCAATCATTCTGTATATGTAATTTATAAACCTTTTTCATACTTTTTTCAAGTTTAGAACGGTTCTTCATCAGAAAGTAAAAGTGTATGTACTGTTAAAAATAAGATAGCGAAAAACGAAAGACATCCTGTGATACTCAAAACTGTATTTCTTGTTCCCATTTCTAAAATATAATTGTCATACAATCCAGCAATCAATATAAACAAACCAGTAATTGCGGCAGACAAGTTGATCATTCTTAGCGCTGTCCATAACATTCCAAACTTTCGATCTCTAATCGCATTTGTTAAGCTTGCCCAAAATCCAAATAAAATATAAATGATCATCAAATAAAATACACCAATCCCATAATGGAAAGATCCTTCTCCATAAGTGACAATCAATATAAAAGCACCAAAAATCAGATTTAAGCAAGCCAATAACATCCCAATAGAATTCACACCTTTTTTTCGTAAAATACTTCTTTTATCTTCATCTTCTGCAGCACTAACCTTTTGTGTTACTTTTGACCAATGTGTTCTTAATAACGCAATGCTTCCATAATAAGCAGTAACAATACCCATCCAAAAAGATTTCAATCGTATCGTTTCTTCTAAATACAACAAAACAAATCCATAATTTGTCCATGTTGAAATCTCAAAAATCAACCAGCTCATAAAGATACGGTTGTTTTTTGCGGTCTTTAAAATCGTTTTCTGTATAGATTCATTTTCTTTCATTTCTCATAGTTTACTCGTTTTTAACATTTTTTTCATTATTCATTTATTTCGAAACATTTTTGTGTTCTTATTTGTATCAATTGTGTTCGTTTTGATATAAAATAGAACACAGAAAGGAATAACATTATGGCACAACAAACTTTTTCCATCCGTATGGATGAAAAACTCAAAAAAGAATTTGATTCATTGGTTGAAGAAATGGGGATGAACGCAACAACAGCCTTTAATATTTTTGCCCGTGCAGTTGTAAGAGAAAAAAAGATCCCTTTTGAAATCAACATATCAGAATCAAAGAAAGAACAAAAACTCACAAAAAAACAATTGTTAGAATTACTCAACACAATGTCGAATGATTGAAATACCAAATGAAAAATTATATTCTTCAAAAACAATGGAAACTTATTTCCAAGCATATACAAGTACTGTATCCAATGATTTATCACAATGTCCTTCTTATTCTTTTGGAAAAGAAGAAATCAATGCATATGAACCTACATATCAATCTTATTCTATTAATGAAGATGGAACAGTTACTGTTATTTATAACATTCATAATTTATATACCGATTTATATCCTACTTATTATTCTTTTACAATAACCTATACAGGTTATTTATACGAAGATCAATATGGAACGATTATCTTTTCAACAAATACAAATCATGCATGTATGTATGATGGCTTCTCTGATAACTATCAAATCATTGAAAAAGAGTGATTCACTCACTCTTAGTCAAATGTATGTAATTGTGGAATATGTTTATACAATGCTTTGGCAATTCCATCATGTTCATTATCATCTGTGATTTCGTCTGCAATGTCTTTTACACACTGTTGTGCATTTCCCATTGCGACACCAATTCCCGCAAACTTCAACATTGAAATATCATTCTCCGCATCTCCAAAGGCAATACACTCTTCAGGAAGAATTCCAAGTTTATCCATCGCAATCGTTAGAGCTTTTCCTTTATCTACTCCATTGGCGGTAAATTCATAATAGAAATTTGCCGTAAACATCATGGATAGTTCTCCTTCAAATGGTGCTGACATTTCTTTATAGTGTGCTTGTAAATAATCAGAATCACCTGCAGTTAATATTTTATTGACAGGTCCATCCACAAAAGTTTCCAAATCTTCCACTTCCATCAACTTATATCCATTCATACGAGATTCATATTCAATGACATTGAATTCTCTATTTCCATCTTTCACCATACAGTTATAAACATCTTCAACAACCATATGAGAACCATGTGTAATCATCGGTCTCACATCAAAGTTCTTCATGTGTTTTAACACTCTTTGTGTTGTTTCTTTTGGAATTGTCACATTGACATAGACTTCACCTGTTTGGCAATCCACTACACGAGCACCGTTATAACAAACAAAGATTCCATTATGCATTTTCATGTCTAATTGATCACCATACTGAAAGATTCCTTTCGCTGGTCTACCACTTGCGATAACCAAACGAATTCCATAATTTTGTGCATTCATTAATGCTTTTTTTGTTTCTTCTGTAATTTCTTTTTTATGATTTGTTAATGTTCCATCAATATCTAATAAAATTGCTTTAAGTGCCATTTTTAATACCTCTCAACTATTTTAACTTATCTTTCTATTTCCGAAAACCTAGAAATCATCATCACGATTCCAATCATCATATTTACAATTAGAAATACAACTTGATAATTCACATAGATTCCATCATATACATTTTGTACAACTAGTAGAACAACACACAATAATACTCGACTCATACAATCCATCTTCATTTGTTTTCCAAATTGATCTAACAATATTTCTAACGCAATAAAAGATGCACACACAAGTAAAATCAAACCACTTAATAACATTGATTTCTTCACTACCCATCCAGATATAACAAGCATAGAAATTACAAACGAAATTCTTTGAGGTAGAAATGTATGTTTATATCTTTGATTCAATAATACAGAAAGTATCAATCCACCAGTCAATAACGCATAATACATCATTACATGTTTGAAATAAAAGAGTGTTCCTTCTTGATGGATTTGTACCATCGCAAGTGCAGAGATGATGAACACTCCTAAAATACATCCATTTTTCATGCATTGTATGATTGTTTGAATCAGAATTTCTTTTTTGTTTTTTGAATCAAATTGTATCTGTTCTTCTTTCTTCATATGTTGAAATAAGAATAACGTTTCAATACACAAAAAGAATAAATACTTACTAAATGATATCCATTGGTACAAATACGCTTCATTCCATAAAATCATGCTTCCAACAAACAAACACATCGAATAGATTCTGTTCTTGTTTTTGTAACACAAAAAACAATCCAACAAATTACATAACAATAAAATTCCACCAACACGAATATCAGAAATAGATACAAGGATAGATAAAATAAAACTAATAACGATCATACTAATCTGTTTTATCTTTTCATCCTCATTTTTATTTTCTACAAGCACTTCAATCAACACTTGTAATCCTAACGCACCACTCATCGTCATCCATGTAAATAATGAAATCCAAGCTGATGTTAATCCGTCATAAAACATCGCTAGATTTACACTGAAACCATAGAAAAACAATATTTCTAAGCAAAATACGATCGTATGATATAAAGTCCAACCAATTTTATTCTTCATTTATTTTTTTACTTCCTCTAATTTTTGCCGTACACTTGGCGCATTTTTCGTTAACTTGCGAATCGTTAAATCTTGTGCTTTATCATTTGCCAAGCGAAGTTGACGGTCTGATGAAGTTAACGCATCTTTAATTTTCTGCAAGTGTTGAATCGATTTATCGATTTCATCAATTGCATCCGCAAACTTTTTAGAAGCAGAAGCGTAGTTCTTACCGAATGCATCTTTAAAACGATTCATATTATCTTCAAAATTCGCAAGATCTAAATTGTTGTTTTTTTCTACAATCAATTGTTTTTTGTAATCTAAAGCATTCATTGCGGCATTTCTTAATAACGTGATGATTGGAATAAAGAACTGTGGTCGAATCACATACATCTTCTCATATCGATAAGATACATCTACGATGCCTTCATTATACAAGTCATTATCTGCTTCTAACATTGAACAAAGTACCGCATACTCACAATTCTTTTCTCTGCGATCCTTATCTAATTCTTTTAAGAAATCTTCATTCTTATGTTTTGTAGAAGTCGTTTCATTTTCATTTTTCATCTCAAACATAATAGAAATGATTTCTGTTCCTTCTTCATCAAAATCACGGAATATAAAATCACCTTTTGAACCACTTCTTGCGTCATTATCTTTCTCAAAATATGCATTTGGAAACATACCCATTCGATTTTTATTAAATTCATAAGAACAATGTTGTTCTAAAGATTCTCCTATCATTTTTGTGGAAAGACGAATCTTAAAATCTTTATATTGTTCTACCAAAGCTTTTTGATCTGCAATTTCTCTATCTTTACTTTTTAATAATTCATCATATTGTGTACGCATCTTTTCAGACTCAACGTAGGATTGACTTTTTAAAGTATCCATTTGTTTTTGAATCTGATTGATTTCTGTATTTTTCTTTTCACTTAATTCTTGGATTGCTTGAGAAACAGCTAATTGTTTTTCTGTTTGTTGATTTTCTAGTTGTCCTTTTAATTGCGCAATTAATTCTTTATTAGAAGCAGAATTCTTTTCTAGTTGTGCTTGATATTCTGTTTCTTTTAGTTTCAATTCATTCTTTAATGATTCTAATTCTTTTTCTTTTGTTAATAATTCATTTTTATAAGAAAGTTGATTTTCTGTTTTGATTCTACTTTCAATTTCTTTTTCACGTTTTTGTAACTCTTCTTCAAAAACATGGTCCTTGATTTGTGTAACGATAGAACTATAATCTGCTTCGTTAATTGTAAAAACTGTACCACAATGTGGGCATTTAATTTGATTCATAGGCATCTCCTTGCAATTATTATATTCTATTTTTCTGTTGTTTTATGTTATTCTCTTTGAAGGGAGATTTCAACATGTTTAAATTTTTACCTTGTAGTTACGCAAATAGTGAAGAGATGATTGAATGGTTGGATGCATGTAGTACACAAGGCTTTCTAGCAACTTCAATCAATTCCGCATACGCGAAATTTATAAAGACAGACGCAAAACGTTATTACCATTGTCAAATTAATTCTGTTACAGATCAATATGAGTTTTCACAAAATGGTGCATGTAGTAAAGAACATATTATTTACAAGATGAAAGAAAAAGGTTTTCAATATATTGGAAAATGTGGTTCTTACTTATACTTTCAAACAAGTCAAAAAGAACTCGTACAATACTTTGATTCAAAACAAAGACATCAAGATGCATTCAAAAATGCATGTATCACACAGATTCTTCTATTCTTGATTTTTCTTGTGATTACAATCCAAGCAGAAAGAATCTTGTTTCAACAATACGCAACAAATATTCTGATTCGAAATATTGGATTTGGTATCTTTTTATTTCCATGCATCTATTCCTTATTAGAACTCATAGGAATTCAGAAAAAGAAAAAAGATGAGAATTTAATTCCCATCTATCAAAGAGAAGTAAAAGTATCTTCTTCTCTTCCTAATATGATTAAAATCATTTTATTGATCGTTATGATTTTTCTTGTTTTATTCCAAGAACTACTGTAGTAGTTCTTTTTCTTTCTTTGTTACAACTAGTTTCATGTATATGATACACATGATAACTTGTAAGAAAGAAGAACATGGCGTTGCTAGACCAATATAGAAAATATTTACAGGTCGGATCATGGACATGAGATATGATACTGGAACTCTGATTGCTAGTGCGCCAATTAAATTTTCTGCCATAACAAATTTTGTATATCCACAGCCATTAAAGAAACCAGCCATATTAAAGAAGATAGCAGTGAAAAAACAATCAATCGCATATGCTTGTAGATACTGCCATCCAGCATCAATAACTTGTGGATCGTTTGAGAATAATCCACAAAGAACATCTCCATGGAAGAAAGATAGATATGCCATCACGAGCGCTAAGACAAAAGAAGTAATTAAGCCATAGCGCAAGCCTAAATGCGCTCTATCCATTTTCCGAGCACCATAATTCTGTGCAACAAAGGCAGCCATCGATTGTCCAAAAGCACTTGGAATCAACATAATAAAAGCACACACTTTTTCCGCAACACCTACACCTGCACTGACAATGACACCAAATTGATTCACTAAAGCAACAATGACCAAGAATGATAACCCAACTAAAAAATCAGATAAGGCAAGTGGAAATCCAAAATTAAATACTCTTTTTGTTAGATCTTTGTTGAAACGAATATATTCTTTTCTCATATCAAATGGCAATTGAATTTTACGAATGATAAAAATAGAAATCAAAACAGAAATTCCTTGTGAAACAACTGTCGCAATTGCTGCCCCTGCTGCACCCATATGCATAACAGATACCAAAAACAAATCCCCAAAGATATTGATAACTGCCGCAATCGCTACAGAAACCAATGGTAATCTAGAATTTCCAATACCTCTAAATAAAGAACCTAAAACATTGTACGCAACAATAAATAACATGCCCATACTACAAATACCAACATAATGTTCTGTCATTTCAAATGCTTCTTCTGGTGCATTCATAATGGAACAAATATGACTGACATTCAATAACATGATGGCTGAAAAAACAATCGCAACAATTCCAAAGAAGATAATGGAAGCACCTACTGCTTTACCAGCCTCATCTTTTTTATTTTCACCAATCAATTGCCCTAATAAGATCGTTGTCCCCATAGACAATCCCGCAACGACATTTGTAATCGTAGACATGATTTGTGAACCTGTAGATACCGCAGAAACATCTGCACTTGTCGCAAATTGTCCTACCACTAATAAATCTACCGCTCCATATAATGACTGCAATACCAAAGCAATCATTACTGGAATCGTAAACTTTAATAATGGTCCTAAAATCTTTCCTTCTGTTAAACTACTTGACATATATCCCTCCTAAAACTAAAAAAACGGACAAGAGAAGGTTTCTCATCCTTTCTCTTATCCGGCTATCATTTTCAATATACGACTCGCCTCCGAGACGTTAGGTATTTTAAACAATTGTTCTGTTTCTTGCAAGTGGATGTATAATTTTTATCATGAAAGAAGAATTATATACCTTACAAAAAAGACATCGTTTACCAATCGCTGTCATTCTATTATTATCTGTTGGATTTATTCTTTTATTTTCAAAATCAACAAGTCCACTTTCTTATTATTACAACGGAAATGATTCTTCTATTCCTGTTACGATTGCTAGAGGATGGTACTATCATATCATACCTTATAAAGATTTCTTCACATCAAACGGTCCATGGATGTATTGGGTCAGTAAAATAGGCATTGCATTTGTACATGGAAATAAATGTGGAATCATCATCACACAGATAGTAAACTTATTTCTTTTTCTACTTTCTGTTTATTTCATCACAAGATTAATCACA
Source organism: Eubacterium sp. AM49-13BH (assembly GCA_963650865.1). Classification (GTDB taxonomy): domain Bacteria; phylum Bacillota_I; class Bacilli_A; order Erysipelotrichales; family Erysipelotrichaceae; genus Bulleidia. Next base: position 8,687 of record CAVJMM010000026.1, read on the forward strand.
CATAACAAAATCTATGCATGTATGGTTCTATGCATCACAACTGTTTTATTAAAAACAAATTATCCAGATGGCATGTATTCTGAAGAATTCTTATTACCTTGGATTGGATGGAGTTATTATTTTATACTTCGTTATTTTAATAAACATTCTATTTCTTATTTCCATTTCTTGTTCATTGGGATTGCACTAGGCATTACGATTATGTGCAATCCAACAGGTTTGATTGCATTCACACCAATTTTTTTGATTGGAATTCATCTACTCTTCAAAAAACAATGGAAGAAATTATTTTATAACATATTACTACTATGCTTTGGATTATGTCTGATTGTAATTCCTTTTCTCATTTATTTTCATCAACAGGATTGTCTCAATTCTATGTTATATGATGTATTCACTTATCAAACAGATACATTCTTTCACGCAACAAAAACAGCTTATTACTACAAAACAATTATTTCTTTCAGAATTCCGGTATTCCTTTCCTTTTTCACTTGCTTCTTTTCTTTGTTGAAAAAGAATTATATGGATTGTTTGTTGAATGCATGCATTGGACTTGTAGAAAGTTATACCTTTTTCCAAATGGATTTTTCCACAAATCTATCCCTGTTTTGTATTATCAATGTTCCATTGTTCTGTAATTCTTTATTTGTATTATTGCCATCACAAAAACATCCAAAGACTACTACGATTCTTTGTTTCACTTTATCCTTTGCCTTTCTCTATCGTCTCTATGAAAAAGATATCCAACGTTCTATCTATACCATTCAACAATATACCATCTATAATAATGAAGGTTGGGAAGGACTTTTAGAAAATATTCCTTCAGAAGATTATGATAAATTTGTTGTGTATGGTGGAAAAAACATGAATAATGCATATTTATTATCCAATGCAATGCCATGTTATTCATACTTCTACCAACAAGATGAAATATCAAATCAAGATGATTCTTTAAAACAAGATATCATTCAAACATTCCAAACAACACAAGCAAAATGGATCCTATGTGACAATCACACAGAAACGATTCAAGATATTTTAGATTCTGATTATGAATGTATTGATCATACAAGTATTTATTCTTTGTATGAAAGAAAATGATCATTCACTTTTTACTGTAATCGTTAATTCTTCATTCGTATTCAAAAAGATGATTCTCATATTAATTCTTTCAACGATTTTATCATCTTCCATAACACTATCTTCTGTTACAGAAACATCTTTAAAATCTTGGCGATTTGATAATTCTACCGCAATATTCTTTAACTTTTCTGCATTTCCAATTGCCTCTTTCAATCGTGTGTAATAAATCGGATTTGTGATTGTATAATCTTTCATATGTGTGCTCCCTTAATTACCTCAATTATACTCCATTCACAAAAAAGGAAGAACTTGTCTTCCTTTTCATCTTAGAATAAACCTTGTGACATCATCGCATCTGCGACTTTTAAGAATCCCGCAATATTTGCACCTTTGATCAAATCATAACCAAAGCCATACTTTTCAGCAGCCTTTGCAGACTCATCATGAATGGATGTCATAATTTGTTTTAACTTTGTATCAACTTCTTCACTTGTCCAAGAATAACGTTCTGCGTTTTGTGACATTTCTAATGCGCTGACCGCAACACCACCAGCGTTTGCGGCTTTTGCAGGGCCAACAATAACACCATGTTCTTGTAAATAAGCCAAAGCTTCATTTGTTGCAGGCATATTAGCACCTTCAAAATAATACTTCGCACCAGCATCAACAATCAACTTTGCTTCTTCCATACCAACTTCATTTTGTGTAGCACATGGAATATAAACATCTGCTTTTACTTCATATGGCTTCTTTCCTTCAAAGAATTCACAACCAAACTTTTCCGCATACATTTTAATATTCGCATGTTTACTTGCACGCATTTCTAATAAATAAGAAATCTTTTCTTCTGTATTGATTCCTTCAGGATCATAGACATAACCATTATGTCCAGAAATTGTAACAACTTTGCCACCCATTTCTGTAATCTTCTTAGCAGCACCCCACGCAACATTACCATAGCCAGATAATACAACCGTCTTACCTTCTAAAGAATCATTTTCATGATCCAATACACATTTTGCGTAATATAAAACTCCATACCCCGTAGCTTCTGGTCGAATCAATGATCCACCATATGTTAATGGTTTTCCTGTTAGAACACCATTATCCCATGAATCTCTCACTCTACGATATTGTCCAAATAAATATCCAATTTCTCTTCCACCTACACCAATATCACCAGCAGGAACATCTGTGTTAGGGCCAATATGTCTTTGAAGTTCTGTCATAAAAGCTTGGCAGAAACGCATGATTTCCGCATCACTTTTTCCATGTGGATCAAAATCACTTCCACCTTTTCCTCCACCAATCGGTAAAGTTGTTAGAGAGTTTTTAAATACTTGTTCAAATCCTAAGAATTTTAAAATTGAAAGATTTACAGATGGATGAAATCTCAAACCACCTTTGTATGGTCCTAAAGCACCATTAAACTGTACTCTGTACCCTCTATTTACTTGTGCTTTTCCTTCGTCATCTACCCAAGCAACACGGAACATTACTTGTCTTTCAGGTTCTACAAGTCTTTCTAGTAATGCTGCTTTTTCATATTCTGGATGTGCATCTACAACTGGTGCAATCGAAGTTAAAACTTCTGTCACTGTTTGCAAGAATTCAGGCTGATCTGGATTCTTTTTTCTTGTTTCTTCAATCACTCGATTTACATAATCACTCATACATTCTCCTTTTCGCTTTTTGCGATTTCCCTCATGACTTTTTTCATTTTATAACAACTTGTTTTTTCTGAAAAGGAATACAAAAAAAGAATCGATTTCTTTCACAAGAATATTCGATCCCTTTTGAAACTGTTTCATTCTAGTACTTTATTGATTTGCTCTAATGTGACAGGTCCTTGTCTTAATATTTTGATTTCATTTTGTGTACAATCAATAATTGTACTTGCTTCTCCAAATGTAATATTTCCTTCCATCATTCCATCTAATAATGGACAATGTTTTTCAATATCATCTAAATTTGTACAAACAGGTTCACCTGATTGATTCGCACTTGTCATAAAAACAGGACATCCAAGTTTTTCAATAACATTCTCTAAAACTTTACTTGTTGCCATTCGAATCGCTAACGTATCCATACCACCATTGACATACTCTGCTACGCATTCTTTTTTCTTTAAGATAAAAGTAACTGGTCCTGGCATAAAAGCACGAATTAATTTTTCGCTTCTTTCATCTACTTCACAAATCTTTTTGATTTGTTCTTCATTTGCACACATGATTGGAAATGCTTTTGTTTCTGGTCTTTTTTTAACATCTCTTAATTTTTCTTGTGCTTCTTGATGATCATATCTACAACATACTCCATATACCGTATCTGTTGGAACAGATACAGTTCCATCATTCTTTAATAATTCAACGATTTCTTCAATTTGTGTTTGTTTAAATCTTTTCATTGTTTTCACCACCACATCCATTATAATCATTTACAAGAAAGAAAGTTATACTTTTTGAGGGAATGATATGAATACGATTTTTAAGAAATTAAATGATTTAACACCAAAAGAAATCCATAGTATGTATAAGATAAGAGTTGATGTTTTTGTTGTAGAACAAAACTGTCCTTATCATGAAGTAGATGATTTTGATTTACAAGCATATCATGCCTTTTTGAAAGATGGAGATGATCAAATACTTGCTTATTGTAGAATATTACCTCCAAACACTGCTTTTCAAACACCTGCAATTGGTAGAGTTATCGCTATAGAAAGAAGAAAAGGATATGCAACACAACTACTAAAAGAAGCGATTCCTTTTATCAGGAAAGAATATCAACAAAATACTATCACACTCAAAGCCCAAACATATGCTAGAAAGTTATATGAAAATTTAGGTTTTGTACAAACAAGTGATCCATTCTTAGAAGATGGCATTGAACATATTCAAATGCAATATCACATGTAGTTTTTCATTAACAAGTCTAACAAATGAATCCCTTTTCTTTCCGCAAGTTCTACGCCTTTCAAGCATCGATTACAATCTACAATGATTGGCAAATCTAAATCCACATCCCTAAAATTATCATTCATTAATTCTTTTTGTAATTCCATTGGTAATTGTGATATTTTCATATCTGAATATGCTTTTACTTTCTGCATCAATTCGATTGATTGTGGTTCATAATGTAGTGTTCCGCAATATACTGACTGAGCTTGATTTCTTTTCATTTCAATCAACACAATATTCATCTTTTCCAAAAGATTTCTCACAGCGTGATGTACTTCAGGATGTTCCCTATCACGCCAACAATCTTGAAGAACCATCTTTTCATGATGATAATTCGGATAAGAAAAAGTATCTAACGCATCAATATATTCCCATAAACTCATTGTTTGTACTTTATCTTGTATCGTTTCTCTACAATTTTGACAAATATATACTCCAATGTCATCTTTTTGAATTTCACGTTTATCGATTTTACAACATCCAGCAACAGGCATTGTTTCTTTCAATAGATTTCTAACAACTTTAGCGGTATTAGCAGACGCAATCGAAAAATTACAACTTGGATAATAAATATACATATACTTCACCTCAGAAAAATTATAAGCATTCCAAATATCAATGTATATTTATCAGTGAAATTTGGAACAAAATGTCTAATTTATTCTTTGTATCATTCCAATCAAACGTCACAAAGTTACAAAAAAGCAATGGTTTCCCACTGCTTTACTTCTCTGGTACAAATACTGAAATTCTTTCTGGTATTACTTGGATATGTGCTGTTTGAATATTACCACCATCTTCACCATCCAGTGTCCAAGGAACTTCATGATCAAATTCAAACGTCGCTTCTTTCATTTGGAAAGTTAATACACCTTTACAATGTACTTTATTTCCATTAAACGCATTAATCATTTCCGCAATATCAATCGGTGAAGGATTTGCTTTGATTAATAACGCTTCAAATATACCATCATTCAATGAACTTTTCTTAATCACACCAGGTTGTGTGCCTGCTACAGAAATACTGTTTGTGATTAGTCCAAACATAAAATCACCTTCATCCACAATACCATCATGCGTAATCTTACAATGCTTACAATAAGTCAAACCACCAGGAATCGTTGTTAAGAAGTTTAATACGTATGCAACATATCCTAAGCGATTTTTCATATCTTGTGGTGTTGTATAAGATACAGATGGGAAAATTCCAAATCCCGCAACATAGTTAAAATAGTTTTGGTTGAACTTTCCAATATCATAATCATATGTTTTTCCGTGTGTAATAAATCTACAGATTTCTTTAAAAGTATGATTTTTTGTTCCGTATAAACTCTTAGAAAAATCATTTGTAGATCCAACTGGAACATAACTAATCGGTAAATGAATATCATTATCAATCAAACCATTGATTGCATGATTCAGAGTTCCATCTCCTCCACAAATAAAGTATTGATCAAATCTACCCTTTGTATTTTCAATAATAGATTCACTTGTTAATCCCTTCTTAGGAACAATTGGAAATATTGTTACTTCATATCCATGTACACTTAAATATTCAATACACTGAAATAAATCATTCATACTTCCTGAAATACCAGCTTTTTGATTATAGATCATTAATATTTTCTTAGACATTATTGATTCTCCTGTGTTGGTGGATCACCATCTTCATTTTCCACTGTCGTATTATCTTCGCTTGTTTCTACAGGTGTAATTGTTTTCCCTTTTTCAATCAATGCATTTAATTGACCCTCGTCAACTCTATGCCAATTGGATTGTCTACTTCTCAAATAACAAACCGCATAAACATGATCCAAATCTAAATCATCACGATCAATAGAAACTGTCCATTCAGAATTGTTAGAAGAAGACATACCAACTTCCATCTTATCTTCAATATCATCTTCATTCCATAAAACCGCTTCAACATCTAATTGACCACCTGCAGCATTCACAGCACCATCCGCATGCAATGTAATCGTATCTGTATCGGAATCATATGTCGCATAAAGATTTGCATACCAAGGCTTTTCAGCAGTATTAAAATCACATGTACCAACGACACTATTCGATTCCATATCATAAATAACCATATGAACACCATCTCGATAATTCGTTAAATTAGACCAACTATTTCCAATCGTTATCGTTGCGTAACTACCATCAGAGTCAGCGCTAGAAATCGTATAGGCTGTTCCATTTGCCAGTTCTCCACTATCTCGAATATATCCAGTTCCTTCTTTTAATACCGTCGTTCCTTTGGAGAATATCGCATATCTTGTATTCTCTTCATCATCAAAGAAAGATTCTGGAATACCTAATGATATTAATTCATTCTTTTCAACTTCACTCAATTGATTCAATGCATTTCCTTGTGTTGTAACAAATATCGCATATTTGTTCTTATCTAACACAGTGGCGCTATGAATCGTTTCTTGTAGAAGATTGTCCTCACAAGGAATGACTGCTAGATTACCAGCATATTCATAAATATTCTGTGTCTTTAATGCATCAGAATCATCAATTCTTACATGTGCATCCACAGATATTGTCTGATATTCAATACCACCATTTGTTATATCAATTGTAGCTTGATACTTACCATTTTCATCAGCATTATGCAATGCTTTTACAGTTTGTTTAGAACCATCTGGATGTGTAACTGTAACAGAGACATAATCAATGTTTCCACCTGTATAGAAAATATCTTCAATCGCTAACGTAGCAGTTTTTGCTTGCGCATCATATGCATCTAAATAAACAACTGAAGAACGAATTCCTTCTTCACTTAAATATTCTTGGAATTCGTCAGAAGATACGTCATTACCACTTAGTGCCGACATAAATGTACTCTTCTTATTCAATTCTCCCTTTTCTTTATCTAATCCATACTTTTCTGTTAACGTTTGTTCGGATGAAAATAGATTTGTTCCAAGTCCTAAGCGATTTCCTTCAATCTGAACACCCATAGCAGCTAAAGTTGTAGGAAAATTATCAAACGTCGTATATGTTCTTTCTACATTATTTTCAACACTTACAACAGAATTAATATAACAAGTATATACACGTCTTTGATAATCAGAATCAATATCTAACATATAATCAGAATCCATTGTTGGATGATCCCCAGAAATAACAATTGTTGTATTGTTATACCAAGGTTGTGTTTTACACCATTCCACAAAAGCAGTTACTTGTTTATCCGAATTAAAGATAACATTGGAATAATGATCATCAAATTTATTTTCTGCTTCATCATCTAAATAACCATCTTCAAAATGCGTATCAACTGTTAACATTGTATAGTTGAATGGTTGACCACTACTCGCAAGATTTGTCACATCATTTTTTGCCATTTCAAACAAACGATCATCTTCAAATCCCCACCAAACATAATATCCACTTGGAATGATTCCATTCTCTTGTGCATATTCATAATCATGGAATGTATAGTTTCCATGTTCTTGGAAATATAATTCTCTTCCCCCAAACGATACTGGAGAACCACAAGCAAACATTTGGTTATACCCTTGTTGTTGTAAGATATCACCTAATGTTGTAATACCAGGAAAGAATGTTGATTGTGTTGTCATCGTATTACGTCCAACATCAGTTTGTAAAGGTAAACCCGAAGTTGCCGCAAATAAACCACCCATTGTCCATGTTGTTGATGGCATGGAATACGCACCATTCAATACACTATTGTCAGTTCCTGAAAAATCTTCGTTTTCTTCAGCTAAAGCAGTTAATTTTGGAATGACATTTTCATCCTTTGATCCACCATTTGCCTTATCCGCATAACTCATTTCCATAGATTCACAATAAATGTAAATCAAATTTCTTTTCGTTTCTGGAAATGTTAAATTTGTTGATGAAGGATCAACATATTCTGTTTGAATAAAATCTGATGTTGTTGTTTGGTTTTCAACATAAGTACCAACATCCAAATGATTCCAAAATGTTGTACCAGCTATCGCAATACAAATACAAGAAACAACAACTAAAACTATTTTCCCAATTCTTCTGAAAATCTTGCCTGCTTTTGTTAAGATAACAATCAAAATGATTGCGATCACCATACAAATGCACATTGGTACTACAGATTGTTGAATAAAAGCATCAATCATATTAGAACCAGTACCTTCTAATGGTGCTGTTGCTTCATACATCAACTCATCCATCTTTAAGTTTGGCCATGTAGTGATCAACCATTGCACAACAAAATACAAAAGTGTACCAAATCCTAAAAACAATACCGCAAGAATACTCGTAAAAATACCTAGATTCTTTTTACTAGAATTCTTCATTTCTTTCTTAGATACTTTTAAGTTTTTCTTTGCTTCCTTAAGAGCTTTCTTTTGATTCTTTGCTTCTAGTTTCAGTTCTTTGATTTGTGATTTAATATCTGTAGATGTATCTACATAATCACTTTTCATTAAAACATATTGCTCTTTTGCCTTTTCAAGTTGCTTACTCGCATGGGCTATTTTCTTCTCTCGTTGTTTTTTCGCTTCAAGATCTTTTTGACGCAAATGAAAACGTCTAAATGTTATCTTTTTAGGCTTTTCATTCGAAGAAACAATTTCTGTCTCTTCTTTCTTTTCTGTTTGAACAGAATAATAGTTATGATGAAGTCCAGTAGGCTTCTTTCCTTTCTTAAAGCTATAACGAGAATGTGACTGTTTCTTGTGATTTCTTTCTATCTTTTTCATGCCTATTATTATACTTATTTCTAACCATCATTTAAAATGAATTTTACACACAAATCAAAAATTATGTCCAAAACATTAAAAAAAGCCAGAAAAATCTGACTTTCTTACATCTTTTCAGGAGCTGAAACGCCAATGAGATCCAATGCATTCTCCATTGTCACCATACAAGCACTAACAAGACCTAATCTTTCATTCGTCAATTCAGGATGAGATGGATCTGCAACTCTACAAGAATTGTAGTAAGAATGGAACGCTTTTGCGAAATCATGGCAATATTGGCAAATACGATTGACTGCTCTGTACTTTGCTGCTTCTTCTACTTTCTTAGGAAATTCACTAATTTGTTTTAACAATGCAATTTCCTTTGGATCTGTTAATAATGTATAAGAATCTTTCTTTACAAATTCTGGTGTGCCTTCTTTATGAACAATGTTGTACATTCTTGTGTATGCATATTGAACATAATACACTGGATTATCATTATTCTTCTGTTTTGCTAGATCCATATCAAAATCCATTTGTGTATTTAACTCTTTTGATACGAAGAACCATCTCGCAGCATCTACACCAACATCTTCACATAGTTCTCTGATTGTAATGGCATTACCTGTTCTTTTACTCATCTTAACTTCTTCACCATTAGAAACCATACGAACCATTTGAATCAAATCAACTATCATTTTATCAGGATCATAACCAAGTGCTTCCAATGCACATTTCATTCTCTTTACATAAGAATGATGGTCTGCACCCCAAAGGTTGATCAAAGTATCATAGCCTCTTTCAAACTTATACACATGGTTTGCGATATCTGGTGTTAAATACGTTAATAAACCCGTATTTTTTTTCAATACTCTATCTTTATCATCACCAAATTTTGTTGATTGAAACCATAAAGCATCATCTTTTTCATAAGTTAATCCTTTATCTTTTAAAGTCTCAATGCATTGATTGATTCTAGCACCATCATTTTGATAGAAGAATCTTTCATGCATCCAAGAATCAAAATGAACTCTAAATAAATCTAAATCTTGTCTAATGGCATCCAATTTCATTTCAATACCTTCATCTTTGAAATATTCACACCATTCAGAATGATCTTTATTCAACCACTTATCACCATCTTTATCTTTGATTTTCTTTGCGACTTCAACAATATCCTGTGCATGATATCCATTTTCTGGTAAAGGGTAAGAAACACCAAATAATTCACAATATCTTGAATACATACTTTCCGCAAGCATGTCGATTTGGTTTCCTGCATCATTTACATAATATTCACGTGTTACATCATATCCAGCTTCACTTAAGATTCTGCATAAAGCATCACCCCAAGCAGCACCACGTGCATGTCCACAATGCAAATCACCAGTTGGATTTGCGGAAACATACTCAACTAACAATTTCTCAGACTTTCCAAAATCACTTTTTCCATAATTCTTACCTTCAGAAAGAATTACATTGATACATGCAGACAATGCGGATTCATTGATTTTAAAATTAATAAACCCAGGTCCTGCAACACTAATATCACTTGCTTCTTCTAAATTACCTTTTAATGATGCAATCAGTTCATTGGCAATATCCACTGGTTTTTTATGAAGTGCTTTCGCTAAACGCATGGCAATATTTGTACTATAGTCACCCATTTTAGGATCTCTAGGTCTTTCTACCATGATCATATTATCTTCAGCTTCTAAATCAAAAGTTTCTTTTACAGAAGCTTTAATTGCTTCGCATATTTTTTCACTAATATCACTCATACTTCTTCTCTACTTTCTAAAATTCCACATTATTATATCAAACAAACAATTGTTGCCTACTTCTTTTTTCGATTCTTATCTACTACATTTCTAACTTCATGCATTTGTTTTTTATCAAAAAATAATTTCACAGGTCTATGTCTACCTTGAAGAGATAAGCAACCCTCTGCATAATTCAAAGTTACTTCCTTTGCGTCATTCCATGTTGTTAGAACACCTGTCATGATAACGCCTTCTTCACTGACTCCACTTTTCACAAAATAAAACAATGTTCCAATCACTAATAATGAAATTGTTTGTATCCATTTTGTAATACCAGAATATTGAAAATAGCTCATGATAGCCACAAAATAAAACATCATTGAAAAAATAAGTTTACTACCACTTTTTGCTTCCACAATAACCTTTCTAGAAGTTTTAACCCAAAATACTAAAAGAACAACAATCACTAAATCTATAACACTAAATATAATATTTCCAATATCCATTTGATTCTCCTATACGCAAAAAATTATACTCCAAAAAAAGATGCAGCTCTACTACATCTAGCTACACCTCTTTATGATTAGTTGATTTCACTTGCGTCGTATGTAACAGTTTCACCGTCAGCAGTTGTTTGAATCACTGCAGTGACATCCATTCCATTTTCTTTTAGGATTTTTGTCATTTCTTCTACTTCAATAGAACCTGTTGCCTTTACAAAGAACTCAGCGCCACGTTCTTCATTCTGATATACACCTAATGCTTCTACATTAGCATCATTTTCAGAAAATAACGCTGCTGTTTTAGAAAGAAGTCCTGGTTTATTTTCCATCTTGATAACAAATTTTGTGCCTTGGTGTTTTAAGCCTAACAAATCTACAAATGTCTTAAAAATATCTTTTTCTGTGATGATTCCAATGACTTTATTTGTTTCATCTACAACAGGAAGTACATTAATGCTACCTTCTAACATTACTTGTGCTGCAACTTCAACAAACTGATCTTGTGTAATTGTCTTTACATCTTTGATCATAATCTCTTCTACTGTTGTTCTAGATAACAAGTAATTCAATTCAAAGATAGATAATGATGTTGTATTCTGTCCAGATGCTTCTGTAACAACACCTTCTGTAATCAATCCTTTCAAAACACCATTTGCGTCTACAACAGGGACTCTATGAAAATGTCCTTTCTGCATCAATTCCAATACTTTTGATACAGATGTATCAGGAGTAACTGTAATTGGATTTTTCGTCATGTGATCTTTAACGTACATAAATTATCCTCCAAGGTAAGCTTTTCTTACCTGTTCACTAGCTGCTAATTCTGCGCCAGTACCTTCTAATATTATTTTACCAGTTTCTAGAACATATGCACGATTTGCGATACCTAAGGCCATCTTCGCATTTTGTTCTACTAACAATACAGTAGTACCATTTTTATTGATATCAACAATGATTCTAAAGATTTCTTTCACAAGTAATGGTGATAATCCCATTGATGGTTCATCTAATAATAAGATCTTTGGGCGAGACATCAACGCTCTAGCCATAGCCAACATTTGTTGTTCACCACCAGATAATGTACCCGCAAGTTGTTTTTCACGTTCTTTTAAACGAGGAAACAATTCAAAAACATACTCTAGATCTTTTTCAATTCCATCTTTATCTTTTCTAAAATATGCACCTAACAATAGATTCTCTCGAACTGTTTGTTCTGCAAACACACGTCTTCCTTCTGGCACTTGTGCTAAACCATCTGTAACGATTTTATGTGCAGGCGTTTTGATCAAGTCTTTATCATCCAAAGTGATAGAACCAGAAGCAGGTTTTAATAGTCCACTAATTGCGTGCATTGTTGTTGTCTTACCAGCACCATTGGAACCGATCAACGTAACGATTTCTCCATCATTTACATGGAATGAAATCCCTTTGATGGCTTCGATCATGCCATATTTTACAACTAAGTTTTCAATTTTCAGCATTTTCTAAGCCCTCACTCTCCAATATACGCTTTTACAACATCTTCGTTTGCTTGGATTTCAGCTGGTAAACCTTGTGCTAATACTTGTCCAAAGTTTAATACTGTAATTCTTTCACAAATGCCCATGACTAATTTCATATCATGTTCAATTAATAAGATAGAAATATTGAAATGATCACGAATCTTACGAATCATCGCCATCAAATCTTCTGTTTCCTGTGGATTCATACCCGCAGCAGGTTCATCTAACAATAAAAGTTTTGGCTCTGTCGCAAGCGCACGGGCAATTTCTAAACGACGTTGCGCACCATAAGGTAAGTTACCTGCAGTCAAATCCGCAAAAGAATCTAATTCAAAGATCTTCAACAATTCCATTGCCTTCTCTGAAGCTTCTTTTTCAACTTTATAATATTTTGGAAGTCTCAAAATCGTTGTTAACAATCCATATTTCATGGAATGATGCATGCCTGTTTTAACATTATCCAACACTGTCATATTTGTAAATAATCGAATATTTTGGAATGTACGTGCAACACCTTCCATATTAGCTTGTACAGGATTTAATTTTGCCATGTCTTTTCCAGCTAAAGAAATTGTACCTCTTGTTGGTTGGTATACTTTTGTAAGCATATTAAATACTGTTGTTTTACCAGCACCATTTGGACCAATCAATCCATAAATCTCACCTTTATAAATATCGAGATCCAAATCATTTACAGCAGTCAAGCCTCCAAAATCAATGCCAAGATTTCTAACTTCAAGAACTTTTTCACGTGTTTCACTCATGTGCTTCAGCTCCTTTCTTTTTCTTTAGCCCCGCAAAGAAAACTTTAACTTTTTCGTTATTTGTTAATATCATCATCACAATCAATACAATTGCATAAACAAGCATACGATAAGATGATAAGAATCTTAACATTTCAGGTAACATAACAAGTACTGTTGTTGCGATAATTGTACCTGTCATATTTCCTAAACCACCTAAAACAACATATACAAGAATCAAAATAGAAGTATTAAAGTCAAACTTTGTAGCCGCAACAGAAGCATAATTCATCATATACAACGCACCAGCAGCTCCACCTAAAGCACTACTCAAAACAAATGCCAATGTTTTTGTGTGAGACACATGAATTCCAACTGTTTCTGCAGCAATCTTATTATCACGACATGCTTGAATGGCACGGCCTTCTCTGGAATAAATAACATTGTAAACAACTAATAAAGATAAAATGATTAAAATTACACCAACAGTAAACGTAGAAATAGCAGAATTACCTGTTACACCCATAGGACCAGAAATAACAACTTTACCACCATCTTGTAATTGCATCGTATTATTAATAAATGAGAAATGAATTCCAGCAGAATCAACACCTACATATAAGTTATTGATCAAAGACATGATAATTTGTCCAAATGCCAATGTAACGATTGCAAGATAGTCCCCTTCAAGTTTTAATACTGGAATAGAAATCAGCCATCCAACGATTCCAGCAAATACCGTACCAACAACGATACATAAGATAAGACGAAGAATATCATTAGGAACTGCATTCAATAAACATGCGTTAACTACTGCAGCACTAAATCCACCAAGTGCCATAAATCCAGCTTGTCCTAAATTTAATTCTCCAGAAATACCAACATTTAAATTCAAACCAATTGCCGCAACAATATAACAACAAACCGGAACCAATAAGGATGAAATCATTCTAGGAATGCTTCCACCAGACTGTAAAACAGACATAATGATATAAGCAAGTAAAACGAGTGCGAAAGAAGTTGTACGTCCACGTGTTTTTGGACCGAAAAGCGATTTAACAAATTTCATAACTTCCACCTCACACTTTTACATTTACTTTCTTGCCTAATAAACCAGTAGGTTTTACAAGCAAGATAACGATCAATACCATAAATACAATTGCATCAGACAATTGTGTAGAAATATAAGCTCTTGTCATATTTTCAATAACACCCAATAACAATCCACCTAAAAATGCACCAGGAATTGAACCAATTCCACCAAATACAGCAGCAGTAAATGCTTTAATACCAGGCATAGAACCTAAAGTTGGATACACAGATGGATATGTAGCACATAACAAGATTGCTGCAATGGCCGCTAGACCTGATCCAATCGCAAATGTAATGGAAATAATCTTATTTACGTTGATACCCATTAAAGCAGCAGCTCCTTTATCTTCACTACAAGCACGCATTGCACGACCAGTTTTTGTGTTATTAATAAACAATGTCAAAACGATCATGATAACGACACAACTTAAAATTGTGATCAATGTCAGATAAGGAATGCTTAGATCTCCAATTGTTAAAGAACCAGATAATATTGTTGGGAAAATCTTTGTATCTGTTCCCCAAAGAAGCATCGCTGCATTTTGTAAGAAATAAGAAACACCAATCGCTGTAATCAATACAGACAAAGAAGATGCTTCTCTTAATGGCTTATAAGCAAGTCTTTCAACAACTACACCCAAAACCGTACAAGCAACGATTGATAAAATCACTGCCAAAATAACTGGAAGACCAGCTCTCATCGCTAAATATGCAACGAAAGCACCAACCATGATGACATCACCATGCGCAAAGTTCAGCATTTTCGCAATACCATAGACCATAGAATAACCTAACGCAATAATTGCATAAACGCTACCTAGTCCTAGCCCACCTATCAAATAAGATAAAAAAGCCATAGCTTAACCTCCTTTTATAAATAAGAAAGAAGGCTGTCATTGACAATGCAATCAACAGCCCTCATACATCCTAGATCTTATTCAGCACTTACGTAAGTACCGTCTTGAATTACAATAGCCTTAGGAGCCTTAGAAACTTCACCATTTTCATTCCATGTAACATCTGTACCAGTGATACCATCGAATGTCATAGAAGTAAATTGCTTAACTAAAGCATCTGTAATATCAGCTGTAGAATCAGAAGCAGAAACGCCTGAATTTTCTAATGCTTGTGCAATTGCATATACGCAATCATATGCATCAGCTGCGAACTGAATTGGAGTTTCTCCATAAGCTTCTTCATAAGCCTTTACGAAGTTTTGAGTCTTTTCATCTTCAGCGTCAGCAGAGAATGGTGTAAGCATATATAAACCTTCAGCTAGATCTGTATCAAAACCTTCAAGAGATAAGATACCATCCATACCATCACATCCGAAGAATGATGGTGTGTAACCTTCCTTGTTAGCTTCTACAAGAATCTGTGAAGCTGGTTGATAATAAATTGGAAGGAATACGATATCTGCACCTGCATCTTTACAAGCCTTAACAGCTGTTGAGAAGTCTGTTGTTCCATCTTGGAATGCAGATTCAGCAACGATCTTTAATCCAACTTCATCAGCTTCAGCCTTAAACTTCTTATAGATACCTGTAGAATAGCTATCATCATTTCTATAGATGATACCTACTTTTGCACCTAGATTTGTGTGTTCACTGATGTAATCAGCAGAAGCAACACCCTGGTTAGGATCTGAGAAACACATCTGGAATACATTACCATAAGCACCTGTTTCGTTATCAGAATCAGAATAGATTACTGCTGGAGATGATCCAGAAGGTGTGATAGCGAAAATACCATCTTGTTGATAATAAGGAGCTACTGTTTGACCTGCACCTGAAGTTGTAGTTGCAAGACTTACTTGCATACCCCAGTCAGCTAATGTGTTATAAGCAGTAACTGCTTTTTCTCCATCTGCTTCATCATCTTCAAACTTGAACTCAAGTTTTACTTTTCCTTCAGCGTTAATTTCATCTACAGCGATTTGTGCACCATGTTGTACAGCTAGTCCATAAACTGCAGCATCGCCTGTAATAGGACCAGAGCCGCCTAATTTGAATGCACCATCAGAAGATGATGTAGTTGCTGTGGAACCAGCAGTTGATGATGAAGAACAGGCAACCAATGACATAGCCATTGCTGCGACCATTCCTCCTTTGAATACTTTACTAAAATTCATTTCTTTTCCCTCACTTTTCTTGATAAGAATGATTATGATTATAGATACATTCCTAAATACGTTCAACATCATTTTCACAGAAAATCCACATTTTTCTGAAACTTTTTATAAAAGTGTGAAAAAGTTTTCACAAACATAAAAAGCAGAATGTTTATCCACTCTGCTTTCTCACCTCAATTTTTTACTTCTCTCCAAATTTTCGCACCTAAAGCGGTTAGCTTTTTATCCAATTCAGAATATCCTCTATCAATATGATAAATGTCCGATATTGTTGTAACACCATCCGCTATCAATCCTGCAACAACCATCGCAGCTCCACACCTAAGATCTGTTGCGATAACATCTGTACCGCCTAGTGGAGTAGGACCTTCTATATCCGCTTCTCCATTACGCACTTCAATATTCGCGCCCATTTTTGCCAATTCATAACAATGTTTAAATCTTTCAGGATAGATTGTATCTTCAACTTTCGATTCTCCATGTGCTTGTGTCATCAGCACCGTCAAAGGTTGTTGAAGATCCGTTGCAAATCCAGGATATGGTTTTGTTGTGACATCTGTGCCATTTAAATCTTTGCTTTCTTCTACTTCTACATAATCCACCCCAACATTCATCTTGACACCCATCTCTTCTAATTTTGATAGTAAGGATTCTAAATGTTGTGGAATCACATTATTTACACGCATTTTTTTCGCACACGCTGCAGCTATCACAATAAAAGTACCCGCTTCAATTCGATCAGGAATAATTTCATGGAAACACCCCATCAAATTATCAACACCATCAATTGTAATGACATTTGTTCCTGCACCACGAACTTTAGCACCCATTTTATTTAATAATGTTGCGACATCAATAATTTCAGGTTCTTTTGCGGCATTCTCAATCGTTGTACGTCCCTTCGCATAAACTGCAGCCATCATAATATTGATTGTTGCACCAACAGAAGAAATATCTAAAAATATTTTTGTGCCTTTCAATTCTTTAGCGGTAATGTCATAACAACCCTTTTCAAACTTCACTTCTGCACCTAAAGCTTCAAACCCTTTAATATGTAAATCAATTGGTCTAGGTCCCAAATAACATCCACCTGGCATCTTCATGCGAACATGTCCATATTTTCCAAGTAAAGCTCCCATGAAATAGTAAGAAGCTCTTAACTTTGTAACAGCATCTTGTACAAGATCTGTGTTTTTCATATTTGTTGGATCAATAATCAAATGATCATCAGACACTTTTGTTACTTCTATATTTAATATATTTAATATTTCACACAAATTATTTACATCCGCAATTTGTGGAATACCAACAATTGTTACTGGACCATTTGCCAAAACTGCAGCAGGTATTAAAGCTACTGTCGCATTTTTCGCACCAGAGATTGTTACTTCTCCTTCTAATTGATGTCCACCTTCTATCTTAATTACTTCTTCCATCTATATACCTCTTTTACTTGATTTTTTTCTTTGCATCATCAACATCAATGATCATTCTCATATTCTTTTCATAATCTAAATTAAATATTTCTGCATATAAAATATTCAACATAAATTCCATCGCAATGGATGAACCATATCCAGAAATCTTAGGAGTTGGTTCATAATATGAAATTGATATTGTTTCAGTGCCATATACAGAAAGTCCACCTTTATCTGGACCAGTAATAACAATCATTGGTATTTTTTTATTCGCTAATGTTTTTGCAACTTTCAGCATCGCATCAGACGATTCACTATAATAAATAAACAAACCAATACTATCTTGTTCTTGTAATACCGCTTGTCTAATGTTAGAACCCATTCCGCTTTCCATAAATGCTGAAAAATTGATTAATTTAAGCTTACGTTGAAATTCTTCTGCTACAAATCTCGCATCATCACCAGCATAAATATACAGTTTTTTTCTTTCATAGATCATTTTGGCAACTTTACCGATTTTATCAACATCAATCGAATTCCAAACTTCATTTAATGCACCAATAGATAAGGCATAAACCTTTTCCGCAAGTACTTGTTTTGTATCCATTGCTTCAAATGGTAATGAAAAATTTAATTCTTTCCCATTAAAAACAAACGTATCTAATTCTTTAGCCAATTGTACACACAATTCTTTATGTCCTTTATATCCAAGTTTCTTACAAAAACGAATAATACTACTTTTCGAAGCATGCAATGTGTCTGCTAATTCATTCAATGACATATTTGTTGCTTCTTTAGAATGTTCTTGAAGGAAAATCGCCAAAGTACTTTCTGTTGGTGTTAAATTTTCTCTACTACGAATCTTATCAATAATTCTCATGGCATCATTTTAACATTATTTTACTATTAACTCTACTTTCAAAAAGAAAAGAAGCTTCCGCTTCTCACCCATTTTTAACTAAAGTTTTTCACGATTTCTTGAATCCATGCAAAGATGACCATAACGGTACTTTAACACTTCAAAACAACGAAAACTTTCAAAAGTGGCATAATGGCCGCTTTTTTTGCGTCAAATTTCTTAAAAAATTTGTTGTATGGATGTTGTACGGCGTTGTATTCTGTGATATAATATTCAAAAGGAG
>CAVJMM010000027.1:0-27459 GCA_963650865.1 Eubacterium sp. AM49-13BH
GCACTTTAAAACTATATCCCACAGAACACAGTATCCTAGAACTCAAAAAAGATTACGTCAAAATGCGTAATATGATTTATGGAAATTATCCCGACTTTGATACAATTTTGGATTCAATAAATAAACTTGAGCTTGAAATAAACTCTAAGTACAAATCGTAATCTAAACTTAAAGAAAAATAAAACTCATAATATAAATCCTATGTAGATAGCCCTTAATAGGCAGGGAAAAAGTCACCATTATTGGTGATTTTTTACGTTACAGGTTAATGATATTAAGATTGTTTACAATTGTTCTCGCACCATCATTAAAGCATATCCTAATAGATTATTTCCTTTCCATTTATGAATATCTAATCTATCAGGATCTTTCATAGATAAACCAATACCCCATATTCTATCTCTAACTGCACATTCAGCTAGAATACTATTTCCTGTTGCTTTTAGTTTTGCTTTTAATTCTTCATTTTGAGAAAATTTCGCAAGCAAGCCATGAAAAACAATGATTTGTCTTACACCATTCCAATAATTCTCATTGTAATTTGACACAAGTCTACCTAAAGCTTTGATTTCTGTAACATCATTTGTTGTTAGTATTTCATTTGCGATATCAGTATCTTTAAAACATATCGCTTTTTGATACATCATATATTGTTCCATTGAAGAAAAAGTAACATCTTTTAAAATAAATTCACTCAGATACCAATTACTCAAATATCCATTTTCTTCATCTGGATTGTGAAAACAAATTACTTTCATTTTACTTCACCAACTTTTTCAACCGCCAATTCAAGCTCTAAATCATGAAGACCATTGTATGCTTTCACCAAAAAACTTATAGGGATTTTCTTTATCACTTCACTACTTGGAATACTATAATACCATTGATAATATGCATAAAATTCACCAATCCAATCAGGCATAAATCCTTCCATAGCTTTCCCATTTTTCAATTTATATCCTTCTGTATTACAGAAATAATCCCATAACTCTCTTGCGCTCATTGTATTCACATACGCTTGTGAGGCATCAATATTTTTTCTTGTCTTGCTTGTCATGTATGCAGAAATAAAATCAACAGTATCTTTATCTGGATATTCCTGTGCTACCAAGTCAAAAAGTTTCCCTTGATTTTCAACAACATCGCTTAAATACACTTCTGAATATGCAGCCATCTCAATTACCTCTCAAATAATGTACTAAATACATTTGTCACTTTATTTTCATCTGAATTCACAAGTTCACGCATCTTTTTTCTTGCGTTCACATCTCTTTCATTATACTTTTCGTTATAATTTTCAAAATCAACTTGTATTAATCCATCATTGATTTCTGTTAACTTATCGTAAGCAAGTTTTGACTTTACGCAATATTGAATACCTAATCCACCTAATGATAATAGTTCTTCAAGATTTCAATATCGATATTATCTCGTACAAATTCTTTCGCAATATAAAAATACGATGCATTTGCTCGCCAGCCTTTAATCACATCATACGAGCTAGTATCAAGTCCATATTTATCAATAAACTTTTTAGATAAAACTTTGTATCTTTTTGTATCAGAAGCATCTCTGTGTTTCATTAATTCTGCAAGCCAAGAAAGAACATTATATTCCGTAAAATCCAATATTTTTAAATCTGTAATATCTAACTCATATTGGTGAACCCATCCATTTTTTTCATTCGGTGAACAAACCGCCCATTCTTTTGCGAGTTCCTTATTTTCAGTCAGATAGAAACCATTACCATAATCATGTTTATCCACTCCACCACCATATACTGGCATAACAATTTGATTTGGACTTCCATGATATAAAATAATTTTACCCATACACATTTCCTCCAACCTTATACAAAAGACGTATTTTTCACGATTAATAATTTCTTATATTGCTTTTATATATCTTTGTTTGAACAATATTATTTTAACAAATAAAAAAAGTATTTAGAAAGCATTTGTATTACTTTCTAAATACCATATCAATCAAAATAAACAAACAACATTCTATCTTTATCATTCATGTCTTTTAATATTTCATATTTACATCCAGGTAACATTTCTTCTACAAGATTGGACATTCTTTCTCTTTGATCCCATCCCATTTCAAATGCCATAAATGCTTTATCATTCAATACTTTTTTACAATTCTGAAAGATTTCTTTATAGAACTTCAATCCATCTTCACCACCAAATAAGGCGACATGTGGTTCATAATCAATGACACTTTTTTCCATTACTTCTTCTTGTGGAATATATGGAGGATTCGATACTAATACATCTAATTTGATATTTTGATCAATGAGTGGTTGCAACATATCACCTGTCACAAATGTAATATCAGCTTCATTGTTCACTGCGTTCTTTTTCGCAGTTTGTACAGCTTCTTCTGAGATGTCAGTAGCCATCATTTTAACTTTAGGCTCTTCTTTCGCCAAAACAATTGCGATAGCACCAGATCCTGTTCCTACATCTGCACAAACGATTTCTTTTTTGTCAGGAAAACGTTCGTCCATTCTTGCGAGAATATTCGCACATAACTCTTCGGTCTCTGGTCTAGGTATCAATACATCTTCATTGACAATCATCTTATATCCATAGAACCATGAATATCCTAATACATGTTCCACTGGTTCATAGTTCAAGATTCTTTGCATGCCTAGCTCAAATTCTTTTTCTAATTCTTCCGGCATTTCATCTTCATAATGCAAATATAGATCATATCTTTCTCTTTGTGATAATTCTGTTAGATATGCCATGACTGTTTCTTGTGGAATATCTTTGTTATCACACAACTTTTCATACGCTCTTACTTTACTTGAGAAAGTTGTCATTCTGATACCTCTAACTTTCTCTTTTCTTCTTCTGCTTGTAAGGCATCAATGACTTCTTGTAACTTTCCTTCCATAATTTGATCTAAATGATTCACAGAAAAATGAATACGATGATCTGTTACTCTATTTTGAGGGTAGTTGTATGTACGGATCTTTTCACTTCTATCACCCGTTCCAATCTTCGCTCTTCTTTCTTTTCCTGCAGCTTCTTCTTTTTCACGTTGCATTTCTTCATAAACACGTGCACGAATGATACGAATTGCAGTTTCTCTGTTTTCAATTTGTGATCTACCTTCTTGGCAATTCACTGTAATACCAGTAGGAACATGCACAACTCTAACAGCACTATCTGTTTTATTGATATGTTGTCCACCAGCACCAGAAGCGCGGTGTGTTTCAAATGTTAGATCACTCATATCTAATTCAAAATCATCTTCTTCAATTTCTGGTTGGCACAAAACAGTCGCAGTAGAAGTATGAATTCTACCTTGTGTTTCTGTCTTAGGAACACGTTGCACTCTGTGTACACCAGATTCCCATTTCAAAGCTTTATAAACATCTGTTCCTTTGATGGAAAATACGATTTGTGAAAATCCACCAGCTTCTGATACAGATGCTTCCATCACTTGTACTTTCCATCCATTACTTTCTGCGTATCTTGTATACATGCGATACAAATCACCCGCAAAGATGTTTCCTTCATCTCCACCAGCACCACCTCTGATTTCCATGATAACGTCATTGCCATCTTCTGGATCTCTAGGAATTAACATTTTCTGAATCTTTTCTAAAAGAACTTCTCTTTCAGGAACACATTCATCCAATTCCATTTGTGCCATTTCTTTTAACTCTTCATCATCTTCTTTTAACATTTCTTCTGCTTGATGAATTCTAGAATCTAATCCCTGCAATTCATGCCATGCATCCACAGATCCACTGATTCTAGCTTGTTCTTTTGATAACTTTGTAATCTTTCTAGGATCAGAAATTACTTCATCACTAATTAATTGATCACTAATTTCATTATATTGTTTTTCTATTTCTTGTAGCTTTTCTCTAACTGCGTCCATCCTTACTCCTCATCTATATCTTTATATTCCTGTTTTGTTGAAATCAAATGTTTTAATCTACGAATTGCTTTACTTTCAATTTGTCTAACTCTTTCTTTCGTAATTCCATACAACTTTCCAACTTCTTCTAATGTTTTTACGCTACCCGTTCCATCTAATCCAAAACGCATACGAACAATTGCTTCTTCTCTTTCCGGTAGTTCTTTTAACATTTTATCTACTTGTTCTCGCAATGCTTCACTCTGAAATGCATCCTCAGGGCTTTGAATTGTTTCATCTTGAATGAAATCTCCCAATGTTGCATCATCTTCGTCACCTGTAGGAGATTCTAATGAAATTGTATCCATGGAAACAGATAATAAATCTCTAACCTTTTCTTCATCCATTTCAGGAATCATTTCAGCAATCTCAGCATTTGTTGGTTCGCGATTCAGTTCTTGTAATAATTCTCTTTGCACTTTTTTAATTTTATAAATCTGTTCTGTTGTATGAACAGGTAAACGAATACCTCTACTTTGATCGGCAATCGCACGTGTCATCGATTGACGAATCCACCACGTTGCATAAGTTGAAAAACGAAAACCCTTTTCAGGATCAAACTTTTCAACTGCTTTCATTAACCCCATGTTACCTTCTTGGATTAAATCTTGGTAAGACAATCCACGATTCACATAGTTTCTAGCCATCGAAACAACCAATCTTAAATTCGCATTGATCATGGTTTCTTTCGCTTGTGAATCTCCTTGTACGACCTTTCTAGCAACTTCTAGTTCTTCTTCCGGACTCAAGCGATCTACTGCACCAATTTCTTGTAAGTAAGCTTTGATAGAATCTGAAGATTTCTTATGATCTGTATCATCTATTACTTCATCATCTGATTCTTCTTCAATTTCTTCATCTTCCTCATCTAATAAATCTTCACTTGATAAAAGAATTTCATCTTTTTCTTGTATCCAATTGAATAGCTCTTCTTCCTCATTTTCACTCAAATGATTCTTAACAGCTAAATCCATAACTTCTTTTTCAGTTATTTCTGCATCACCCTTAGATTTTTCTAATATCGTTTGTTTGATTTCATCTAATGTTTTATATTTCTTTGTAGCCATAATTGTTACCTCTTTATTTTCCAATAGCCTCTATGACTCGTTCCAATTCTTTCTATTTTTCCAGAATCCTTCAGTTTTTTCAAATAGTATTTCACCAAATCCTTACTACACTGTAAAGCTTTCGCATATTCAATTTGAGAATATTGAGGATTACTCTCAATCATTTGCAATAAAGAAATTTCTAGATTTTCTTGTTCTAATTGAGCAGTTTGGGTAGTTTGGGTAGTTTGGGTAGTTTGGGTAGTTCGGGTAGTTTGGGTAGTCCCCATTCGAAACATATTCACTCTAAAGTCACCAGCAGTATTTATGATTTGTGGTTGTGGCAATCCCATTTCCTTACAAGCTTTCATCATTCTAGGAATTCCAGTACCCCATTTTTCAATAATATGCATATAAGAAAATGCCGTAGCGATTGCAGGATTTCTCAATTTAGAATATCCTTCTTTCAACTTCTCCAAAGATACAGAATTCAAAAGTGAACCTGGAGAAGTAACTTCTAAACGATCATCAAACAAACATACTTGAATATTTCCAGTATCCAAATAGCTTCTATGAACCAATGCATTCGCAATCAATTCTCGAATACTCGCAATTGGCAATTCATAAACATCTTGTCTATAAATGCCTTCTATTCTCATACCCATGTTTATTTTTTCTAAAACATATTGATACGCTTTTTCAACAAGTTCTTGAAGTGTTCCAGTAAATTCTCTTCGATCAACAAAATAAGCTCTTGTAGTCCCTTTAAAAACACCACATTGAATAATTGGTTGATTTTGGGCTTTTCCAGCCAATAATGCATAAGCATTTGTTGGATATATTTTATTTCCTTTTTCTTTCAATATTCCCCAGGAAATTAATACATTCTTATCCAATTCTTTTATTTTCTTTTTTTCTTCTTCATTAATTATATTTTTTAAAGCAACTTGTTTTATAGAATCACAAAATTCATCTATATCTTTCTCATTAACTTCTAAATTATCAACAATTTGTTGATCATAAAACTGATTTTGTCCTTCTAATATCAGTTCTTGTAATATATGCCATTCTGCTCGTCTTGTTGTAGCAGAAACACGAATATATGTTCCTTCTACAACACCTTCTGACTTTAAATAATATGGTTTATAAGAACCAGGTAATATATTTACAATAATAACTGTTTTATCATCAATCGTTCTTAAGGATAAATCCGGCAAAATTTTTGGTTCACAAGCTTCAAAGATAGAATTTGTAATTGCATCCATATCTTTAAAAAGATTATCTCTATCAATTCCAACAACTTCATTTTTTTTGTCATCAACGCCAAAAACAAGTTGTCCACCATTTCCATTCGCAAAAGCAACAACTGTTTTTAAAAATTTCTTTTTATCATTAGGAATCTCTACTTTATATTCTATATTGTTAGATTCCCCTTTTAACAATGTATCTTCCATAGATTTTCCTTTCAGCTTTTAGCTAAAAAATTATAACATGTTATCGCAAATAACATTTCTCAAGTATAGTTCTTCTTTCATTTTTCGGTGGTACTATTTAAACACTTTTTGTAATAGTGCCAAAATTATGTTTTCAGTCAAAAGAAAAGACTAAGAATAATTTCTTAGTCTCAATCTTCTTACTTAAGTCCGTATTTCTTATTGAACTTTTCAACTTGACCTGCAGCAGCTGCGAATCTCTGTCTACCTGTGTAGAAAGGATGGCAGTTAGAACATGTATCAACCTTGATTTCCTTTTGTGTAGAACCTGTTTCAAATTCTGCACCACAAGATGTACATACTACCTTAGTCTTGTAATAATTTGGATGAATTCCGTTTTTCATGTTATTCAATCTCCCTTCTGCCTTATGCCTCTATACGTGCATAAAGAAAGTGCGTAAATAGAATATCACAATCCTATTTTTTTCACAATACCTATTCTTCGAATCCCGATTGATAATAAAGCACTTTTCCATCTGCATTTTTCACACAGAATATTCTTGCTTCATTTTCAACATCATCTGTATTTCCAATAGAAGCTTCATGATTTACTACATCTTGTAAAGCTTCATTTACTGTTTGATATTTACTACTATGATAAGAACATTCTGCATAATACCAATCATTTGAATCAATTTCTAACCAATTTGATTCATCTTCTATACCAGATAAATCAACAAGTTGATAAGAATACATATGTGTTTCGGTTATTTCATCTGGTTCTTTAATTGTTATTGTATATGTTTGATCCACTGTATTCCCATGATTATCACTTGCATGAACTGTAACTGTATTATCTACATTTGTTACAGTATACCAACCAGTATCATAAACTTTACCATCTGTTGAATCCACAATCTTTTCAGGTTCTACATCAAACTTAACCAGTGCTCCATCTACAGGATCTTCTACAGATTGCACATTGGAATTTAAGTCAAAACCATCTAAAGTTTCTATTTCAACCGTATCACTATTCAATGTAATCACAGGTACTTTTGTATCTTTTATCACAAATGTACAATTGATGACTTCATCTTTAATTGTATAAGTGATTTGTTTTTCACCTACTTCAAGTAATGAGATAGATGTTGGATAAACAGAAGCATCTTTTGTATCTTTCAAATAATTTAAAGGATCAATTTCTTCATTGTTATATTCCAATGTTAAAGTTTGATAATCATTTAAACTACTTTCTGTAAATACTTTAACAGTTGTTTGATTTGAATCATTTTCATGATTCAAATACACATAAATACCAACACCTAGACAAATACACAATACCGCAATCACACATCCAATAATGATATTCTTACTCGTTTTCATACGTTCACCATTTGGCACTATTGATAAATGCCATATCCAACATAGCCACCAGTCCAGTCATAACTACTTGTACTTCTCTGGTTCCAAATCATCGCAATGCTGTACCAACCATTATGTGCATTCCATGGATCATATACGCATGTATTTCCATCTGAATTTCTAAATAAAACGATTGCGTGTGTACTACCACGAGAAGTAAAAGTACCTGCACCAACTTGGAAGATAACAAGATTTCCAGCATTCAAACAATCAACTAATGTATTGTAGTTATCGATGCCTGTTGTCTTTAGACCCCAATGTTCTGCACCATATTTAATTGCCAATCCTGATCCACCGTGTTTTCTTCCAGCAAACTCACCAGTTGTAACCAAATAATCTGCCGCAACATTTGGTGTTACTCCGTTATGTAAGAATCCATCTACCACCATCGCTACAGATGTAGGAACACAACCAGTACTATATAAGTTATATCCATTATACACCGCTCCAGACCATCTTGGATCTCTTTGCGAATAATATGTTGGAGTAGCTGGTTTTGGATGCTCTCTTGTACCTGTAGCACTATAATTATTTACCGCATACCAGCCAATGCCTTCATTCTTCCACCCAATACTCACCAAATAATTATGTTCATTGATTCCAATTGTATAATTGTGATTGTTTGCGAATGCATTTGGATTATATTCACGATATAGTGGTGCAGCACCTTCCCAATCAGATCCTGCCGAATACCAACCAACGCCTTCATAATTCCAACCCTTCTTTACTAAGTTATCTCTTTCACTTTCACTCAATGTAAAGAAATGTTCACCTGCATTGCCATTGTATAAACGATAAACAGGATATTCAGAATAAGATGGTGCTACCCAACCAATTCCTTCATCTTCCCATCCTAAATTCCAAAGATGATCAAATTCATCATAACTTCCTGTATAAAAATGTTCACCTGAATAAGGATTATATAAACGATACATTTGTATTTCTGTATAAGATTGTGGTTGTTCTTCTGAATCTCCACCTGTACTACCTTGTTCTTCTTCAGCAGTTTCAACCACATCAGAATTTTCTGTTACTATTTCTTCTACAACTTCTTCTTGTGTGATTTCTTCAACTTCTGTTTCAGAAGGCTGTTCTTCAACAATCTCTTCACTATCTAAGTTCTGTTGTTCCTCTGCATTGATTACTTCTGGATTTTCCGTTTCTTGTTGATTTTCACCAGAATTCTCTTCAACTATTTCTTCCGTTTCTTCTTGACCATTTTCATCGATTGCCATGATTGGTTGTAAATGCATTTCAACCATCATAAATAACGATAAAATAAACAATAGTACTTTTTTCATTCTCTTATCCCCTAATTCAACCATGTTATTTTACAATAATGTGATATTTATGCAATTAGAAACGATTCAACAGCATATTGATTACAGATAATAATCCACAAATCATTCCTGCATTACATAAAACATCAAATTTATTTGGAATCGATATTTTGTTAATTCTAAATGATATTAATAAAAGAAATATAACAGGTATCAAATATCTACCTTGTACCCCTCCAACCGTTCCTTGTCCCATAGGAGTCCAACCAACCAATAAACCAAGCATAATCGCTAATAAAGTAATCAAAAAAGCACCGAATGAGAAAAAACGTAACACTCCATCCGCTTCATATTTTTCATCTTCTCTTTTCAATAGATTGAATACCAAGATACATGAATATACAAACAGCACTTTAAATGGCATCATTAAATTCAACCAACCTAATGCTGCAGAAATCATTGTTGTGTAATAGAACGAACCTAATTGAATAAATGTATTGATATAAATCCCTAATGTTTGATAAGGGTGATTGATAACCCATGCAAAAGAATAAATTTCTGCATTTAGATCTTCCACTAAAATTTGCGGAAAACCAACAAATTTATCCCATAAACAAATGGTTGAAATAAGAACGACAAATCCTATCAAAATACGATAGATCCATTTCATTACAGTTTTATTAAGCAAGCCAAAATGTTTTAATATCGCAATTAACGATAATAGACTCACAAAAATATACGCATGTGATTTCACAAACACAATAAATAACGCAAGTAATAACCACATTCCACAAAACAACTTTTTGTGTTTTATTCCATCTAATCCTTGATAGTAGAAATGTATTGAACAAGCTGTCAAAAACAAGCACGAAGCAATGATAGGGGAATCATAAGAATATGACATACCTTGTTGTAAAGCAACTGGAAATAGAGAAATCGTTGCCATTAATTGTTTTCCAATAGGAATGATCTTTATCGCATAATACACCATTAATAAATACATCATAAAATTAAAGATTCTACCTAGCATCAATGTCGTAAATGCATTACAACCAAGCACTCTTCCAACAGTTATTCCTAAAGAAGAAAAGACATAAGCTAATTCACTTGCATCTAATCCCATGGACAAATCCATACGAACAAGTTCTGTATTTTCATTAACTGCAACTGCTTTTTCAAAATATTCTTCATACGACCACAAAGAAGGATCCCATTCTAAATTCCAATCATTCGCAAACATATCCACGTCACATTGACGCATATAAAAGAAATCATCACTTGGTTGATTGACTTGCAATATCCAATCAGAAATCTTATAACTCGTCATCGCATGCTTCGTTTCATCTGGCGCAACTCTTATGGGTAATAGAATCATTAAGATTGTCCCAAACAATCCAGCAATCACTAAAAACATACGCTCTGTCTTTATTTTTCGAAAACAAGAATATACAAAATACAATACACATAAACTCGCCAATACAAGTACAAGAATGTAAATATTCAAATATGTACCTGAATGTCTACCCATATTGGTAAACACTCTTCTTAAATAAAAACAACAAGCTAAAACACAAATAATTTTAATTCCAATTAATAATAGTTTCTTATTTTTATCTGTTAAATATCTTTTCATAAAATATCTCTTTCTTATTCATTCTCCTCCAGCAAAAATAATCCTTCTTTAATTTCTTCTTTCACTTCTTTTATTTCGCTTAGAATTTCATCACTCAATTTCACACTACTGTATCTTGTGAAATACGATTCATTTGTTTGATTTCTAAAGATATCAACAGAACAATTCCAAACGATATTTCTATCAATCACAATCATCTTTTTCATATTATTCAAAATTGATTTAATACAAACTCTTTAAAATACGATAAAGTAAATTCTCTTTTTTTCATATCCTCTGCTTACTACTAAAACACCTTTTCTTAACAATCTACTTTTATATACCGCAAAAGCATTTGATTCTATCCCATTCTCAGAGCCTCTTACATTAGACAACATATATACAGTGGATAAAGGATAATCAATATTGAAAAGTATCTATGATTTCGTCCATTTGTTAATATCTAGATACAAATTGTTTGTATTTCATCCCAAGCTCCAAAGTGAATGGATTTCTTTTTCTTTATATTGCAACCTCCGTTTTATAGTTCTTTATAGTTTACACTGTGTACAATGAAGTGAACTGATTATGTCGTTTAAAATTGAGAAAGATATTCCGCAAATCTTGGCAGCGCTAATGTTAAATGTCCTCTTCTCTCAGAAACAAGTATTCCTTTTTTTATCAATCTTTTTCTATATACAGAAAAAGAACCTTTATCCATTTTTAATCCACTCATGATTCCAGAAACTGCTGTAGATTTACTTGAGGCAATATATTTAACAATTTCATATTCTTTATCCGTTAGCTCTGTTGATATTTTGTCATAAACCATATCAAACAATTGATTATCATATTGATCCAATAAATCATCAGAATATTTCTTATGATTCTCCCAAACAAGAGATCCTAAAAGCTGATATGCATACGAAAAACCGCACGTTAATTTTGCCATTTCTTTCGCACACATATCATCCACACCCAAATATTTTTTATACTGTCTATAAATCGCATTCATATTTAATGGTGCTAATTCTATACGAGGTGCACGATGTAAAAATGTTAAGGTTTTTTCTTCTTGGATATCATAAATTTGATTCGCCAAACCACTACATAACATATAAACAGGCAATTCTTCTCTAATATAGATTTGATAGCTTCCCATAAATTTACGAACATCTTCATTATTTGTGATTTCATCAATCACAAATAAAACTTTCAAATCATTCTTTTTAGCTTGTTTTAATAATTCTTCTAAGTTTGTTTCTAAGGTTGCATATGCTTTATTTTCATCTTCAACTGTAAATGTCAAAAAAGAAGTATTAATTTCTAATTTTTTCAATTTTGTTTTAGAATACTTCATTCTTTCATCATTCACTAATTTCGCACAAGCACCTTCATATAAATTCAAATCCGTATTCAAAGAGATAATGATCCAATCTTTATTCTTTGATAACTGCTTAGATATATTTGTAATAAATACAGTTTTACCAGAGCCTCTAACTCCAGTCACTAAATAAAGAGAACCATAATATTGATTCATAAAAGCTGAAACTACACGTTCTTCTTGTTCTGTCCTTGATACGTAACTTTTAGGCAAAACTCCAAACATCAAGTTAAAAGGATTCGTTTCTTGTTGCTTTGTGTTTCTTTTTTCCATAACACGCTCTCCTTCTAACAACATTATACATCGTTTTTTATACTCTTTCATACTTTGTTATACTTTTTTATACTTTCAATTTCCTTTCATACTTTTTTATACTCTTTCATACTTCATAATAAAGTTGCTGTGCAACTTCATTATGGTTCTACATTCCCCATCAACCAATAGAGTTTTTTCAACTCTTCTTCTGTAACCATATCTTCAAGAAGATTAGTGATTATATATTTTTTTCCATGTATACCATCATCTCACATTTTCAATTTTCTGAAGTTCAATATTCATTTACTTTCATCTTCCAATAGAAACAAACCTTCTTTAATTTCCTCACGTGTAATATTTATCTCGCTTAGAATTTCATCACTTAATTTCACACTACTGTATCTTGTGAAATACGATTCATTTGTTTGATTTCTAAAGATATCAACAGAACAATTCCAAACGATATTTCTATCAATCACAATCATCTTTTTCATATTAGTTGAATATACAACATTCCCACCTAACCCTTGCATATACTTTAGCACCTTCTCATCAGTATCTTTTTTCACAACAAAATGAATATGAATTCCTTTTTCATGTGCTTTCAATAAAGAATCATAGTATTTATTGAATTCCTCAAAAATAGGATTTGACGAAAAGATAATAATTTCGTTTTTGGCAGAATTAAAATCATTCAAAATCTTCGCTTTAAATTTCTTATGATCAAATAAAACACGATCCAACTTTTCTTCTACTTCCATTTCTTCAATGTAATAACCTTTTTTCTCATATTCTTTTAATCGTTTGTAATACATTGATTTTGCCATCGGAATTGCTTCATCAACATAATCATACACTTTAATTAAATCTTTATTTTCATATGCTCTTTCGATACGACCGCTATGTTGATTTACACGTATATCCGCAGAAATCGGTAAAACTTGAAATAATGTATTTAAAGATGGTAAATCAAATCCTTCACCAACACTTTTCAATGTTGCCAATAATACAAACGAATCATTCTGCAAATCATTCATCTTCGCTATAGCTTCTTCTCGTTTTTTATTTGTCACCTTTCCATGAATCACAAAAACATTCTTTAAAGATTTTTCCAACATTTCTTCCAAAAGTTTCAGATGATTCATTCTTTCTGTTAATACAATAATCTGTCTTCCTTCATTATATTCACTTGTTATATCTTTAAAAATTAAATAGTTTCTAGCTTTATCTGCGCTCAATCGTTTTAACATTTCAGCATTAGAATAATTCTTTTCCAATATTCTAGTATTTGTATATCTAGGCACTAGTACTTTCTTAATAGAATTATCTTTCTTTGTTTTTCCGATTGCTTTGATAGGCCCACAATACATTTTAATAACACTTGTTAGTTCATCAGTGCGTTTTGGTGTCGCAGATAATCCATATACTCTTTTAACTGGCGCATTTCTTAGAATTGTATCAAACGTTACACTTCCAATGTGTTGGCATTCATCCACAATAATCATTCCATATTGTGATAACAGCTCTTTTAAATTCACATACTTTGATAACGATTTATCTATCGCAACATCAATATTACCTAAAGGCACCTTCTTCTTCCCATCA
Organism: Eubacterium sp. AM49-13BH; assembly: GCA_963650865.1. Taxonomy (GTDB): domain Bacteria; phylum Bacillota_I; class Bacilli_A; order Erysipelotrichales; family Erysipelotrichaceae; genus Bulleidia. The sequence goes on from CAVJMM010000027.1 coordinate 13,980, forward strand.
ATTCTTCCAACAAATGAATCTTTATTCTTTTCAACGTCTTCATAATCAAGAAAAGTTTTGATTTTATTAAGCCATTGTGATTGTATTGCGGTTGAAGACACAATAATCAACGTATTCACTTTTAATGATGCAATCATATATAAACCAGCAACAGTTTTACCCCAACCGGTATCTGCTTGTAAGATTCCAAGATTTTCTCTTGTTAAACGTTCTATCGCTTCTTGTTGTTCTTCACGAATTGTTCCTTTAAAATTCACTTCTATTGTTTTTCCATCAGAACAAGCATTTGAATAATTCCACTTTGTATCAGGCATCTTTTCTTTTAAAAATTCCAATCTACCTCTTGGAATATAAATGTAACGATCACCTTCTTCGTACCAATGCAGAACACGTTGTGTTTTGTAGATTGGTAATCTCATTTTGAGTTTCGTAATATATTCAGGATTCATGACAGAAGCACATCTTCTTAATACATTTAATGTTGCAGCATTAAGATTTGTCTTATCAATTTTCAACATTGCTTCTTCTACACATGTAATTTCAGAAGAATATTTTGTATTGTTTCCTAAATCTAATTTTGTATCATCATTTTCAAAAAAATAATCATCTTTCTCTTTCACGATTGATTGTAATTCTTCTAGTGTTATCTTTCTAATACTTGCGAGATAATCAATTGGCTTTGTTATTCGTCTAGCACCTTCATCAATGAATATTGTTGTGTTATTTTCGATTACTCTTTTACGGCTATATGGTGCAGCGATTAAATTTCCTAATCCATTCTTTGGTATAAAGTCCTGGTTTGGAAAAAGACGATCAAAACTATTAAATGATATATTCCTATTCCGATTCATCGCTTCTTTTAATAATTCCATTGCGAAATTACGTACTAGTGATGCTTGGATTGCTTTAGCGAAGAAAAACCATAAATGCCCTCCTTCACCACTAGAGCTTTTCTCCATAACACAATCAATATCTTTTTCTTTAGCGATTCGATATACGCAAAGCATCTCTTCAAACCAATCATTTTCATCAAAATCAATTGCTACGAAATAACACGTATTATCATCTTGTAATGGATACAAGCCTAGCCCTTCAAATTTTAGATCTCCCATATGCTGTTCTACAGTTGCTTCAGTTAATGGCAATTTCAAGAAATACTTACATGTTGTACATTTCTGTGATTGAAAATGACTATGTGGACAACATTGCGTCATTGTATTTTTACATGAAGGATTCCATCCATAGATATTTCTTTTCTTACTATAATATTTAGTTGCATATACAGAATCATTTCCATGGAAATAATCCATATAAACTTTAATTTTTTCTTCTTTTCCTAAAGCTTCCCCTTGCGCAATATAAAAGATACCTTTTGATTTTAAAAGAGCTTTTAAATATCTATTTTCTTCTAATAGTTTCTGATACCGATCACTCATATTGATTTAAAACAAACTCCTTGAAATAAGGCAACGCAAATTCTAGTTTTCCATAACCTCTACTCATCAACACACCTTTTCTCATCAATCTACTTCTATACACAGAAAAAGCATTGGATTCCAATTTCATTTCATCTCTAATATCTTTCACTGTATCTAAATCATTGTTTGCCATGATTGATACAACTTCTTTATCTTTTTCACTCAATTCATACCATATTTTCGAATATGAATATTCACCCAAATAATCACTAACTCTTTTTTCTATTTGCTTATCACTTTCTTCAGAATATAACCAAGTCATATATCCTAAAACTTGAAATGCATAAGAATACCCCTTTGTTTTATGTGCCATTTCTAACGCTTTCTTATCTTCGAATTTAAAAACACTTTGATAAGAATCCGCAATCGCTCCAATATTCAAAGAAGTCATTTCAATTCTTGGTGCTCTAAACAAAAAAGTTAGTGTTTTTTCATTTTGAAGTTCAAATATATTTTCGTAAATTCCTGTCATCAATAAATATATTGGATATCCTTCACTAATGAAAATCGTAAAAGCCGAACAAAAAGCTCTCATTGCTTCATTATTACTAACATCATCAATTGTGATTAATACTTTTTTCTTTCGCTTTTTTATAATTTTCAACAATTGAATAATTGCGTTTTCCACATCAGATATTTTATTAGATTTCTCGATAGAAATGCCTATTCCCAACAAAGACAAATCAATCTTTGCTTCTAAAATAAAAGGTTTTAAAACAGGTTCGTCATACAAACGTGCAGCTAAAGATTTTAATATATCACGATTTACATTTAACCCAATCACAATCCATTCTTTATTTTCTCTCAGTTCCTCCGCAATAGAAGTCATCATAACCGTTTTACCAGAACCTCTAACGCCAGATAACATATATACAGTTGAAGAAGGATATTCGCTATTAAATGTATCAACAATTTCATCCATTTGTTGATATCTAGGAACAAATTGTTTTGGCTTCATTCCAAAAGCTAATGTAAAAGGATTTTTCTTTCTATCCATAAGAGCCTCCATTTTATAGTCTTTTATAGTTTTCTTTCTCTTTTATAGTCTTTTATAGTTCTAGTGCTATTTTATAGTTCTTTATATTTTTTGACAAGTTTTCGTATCATCACAAATTATTTAACTCCATTTTTATACTTCAAAAAAAAAGGATGTCATTTGACATCCTTGGCTTCTAATTGCTTACTGTAAATCTTCACCATTACTCTGAATGCACTTTTGATACCAATAGTAAGAATCTTTTAACTTTCTTTCCATTGTACCTTGGCCATAATTATCTGCATCAACATAGATTTGACCATATCTCTTAGCCATTTCACCTTCACCGTTACTTACCATGTCAACGCATCCCCAGTATAAATATCCCATCAGTGGAATACCATCAAGTTCTACAGCATCTTTCATAGATTGAATGTTCGCTCTCATATAATCAATACGATAATCATCATGTACTGTATTGTCTTCAAACTTATCATTCCAACCAATACCATTCTCTACACAGAACAACTCACAATGATATCTGTTATAGAAAGTATTCAATGCAATTCTCAAACACTGAGGATCTGTAGCCCAACCCCAAGCATTTGTCTTAAGATAAGGATTGGCAACTGTTCTTTGCATTGCACCATTTCCTTCCCCCTTCTGCATATCATCTTCCATATGTGTTGTTTGAACATGACTTCCATAACAAGAGAAGCTCATGAAATCACAAACACCTTCTTTTAGTGTTTCGTAATCTCCATCCTGTGCAGGAATTGTAATGTTATTTCTTTCATATTCCTTTAACTTATATTTCGGATAAACACCTGTCATCTGTACATCAGAATAGAACAATGTTCTATCTTCTTGTTGTTTTGCGAGCAATTGATCATATGGATCACATGTATATCCATAAACAGGTCCAAACGCAAGCATCATACCAACCTGAATATCAGGATGATTTTTATGTGCACTGATGACTGTTTTCGCACTCGCTAAAAATTGATGGAATGTAGCGTTAGCGATATTTTGATCATCCGCATGAATCAAACCAGCCGTTACATATGGTGCAGCTTCAATGCAGTTGATTTCGTTAAATGTCAAATAATATTTGCATAAACCATCAAAACGATCAAAACAAGTTTCTGCATATCGAACAAATAAATCAACAAGTTTTCTATCATTCCAACCATTAAATCTCTGTGCTAATGATAGAGGTGTTTCATAATGTGATAATGTTACCAATGGTTCAATACCATATTTCTTACATTCTTCAAATACACTCTTATAGAATGCAACACCTTCTTCATTTACTTCAGCATCATCTCCATTAGGGAAGATACGTGACCATTTCAATGATAAACGGAAACACTTAAATCCTTCTTCTGCACACAATTTAATATCTTCTTTATAATGATGATAAAAATCAGATGCAATATGAGAAGGATAATAGTACTTGTCATCATCTAATAAACAAGGAATAGCACCTTCAGGTAAATGTCTTTCATCACTTCCAAAGCATAAAGGTGTTGAACCTGTTGTTCCATCTTCTTTTTTCCAAGTAACTTGGCGACGAACAGTATGAGAACCATTTGTCATTACATCAGCAGTTGCTAGACCAGCACCACCTTCAAATACGCCACCTTCATACTGATTGGCAGCTGTTGCGCCACCCCATAAAAAATCCTTACGAAATCCCATAGTTTAAATCTCCTTTTGTAAGCACTCACATTATAATCTTCTTAGAACGAAAAATCATCTAGTTGAATATGATTTTTCAGTGACAGATCATCTTCAGAAAAATACTATTCCGACGATTGTCGGTAAATCAATCCGATGATTGTCAGAATATTGATATGAATATAGCTAATCTTTCATCCAAGCAAGTCAAAAGTGTCGTTTTGTTATAAAATAGTAGTCATATTAGGGGAGGAATGTATGTACAATCGTAAACAAATAAAAAAAGATGCAAAACAAACAATCAGGCACCATTATTTTTTACTTGTAATATTATGTTTGATTTCTGGTGTTTTAGGTAGTGAATTCACAAATGTAATGTCTGCTTGGTCAACAAACTATGAAACCGAAGTATCAGAAGAAGTAGAAAACATTCAATCTTCACAAGTTGTTGGTAGAAACACTCAGATATCTGATGTGATTGATACAATCGTTTCTGGTAACTTTGAAAAAGCAAAAAAAATAGCTAGCGAATCTAAAAAATCTTATGAGACGGAGATTGATGATACAAGTAACCATTTTGGTCATACACAAGGTATATTATCAAAAGTTGTCAATTCCTATCTCTCTGGAAGTGTTGTGATAACATTGGTTACTTCTTTATCACATATCACAACTTCTACAAGCATTTCGATTGCTTTGATTATTTTAATTGCTATATTTGTTTTTATGATTTACAACATTTTCGTTGTTGATTATTTCAAAATCATTCATAGAAGAATTGTTTTAGAAGCAGGGACATATAAAAAAGTACCTTTATCACATGCATTTATTTCTCATTCCATCAAAAAGAATTTCAAAGCTGCACTTGCTTATTTTAGATGTTCTATTTATCTGTTCTTTTGGTGGTTTACAATCATTGGAGGAATCATTAAAACATTCTCTTATGCAATGGTTCCATATATCATTGCAGAAAATCCTGACATTTCCGGAAAAGATGCAATTACATTATCTAGAAAAATGATGGATGGCCATAAATGGCAATTATTCATGATTCATGTGAGTTTACTTGGATGGTATATCTTAGATTTGCTGACATTAGGATTGACAGGTGTTTTCTTCTTAAATCCATACATCACAACAATTGAAGCAAAGTACTACGAATGGTTAAGACAAGTTAGTAAGAAAAAGAATATTGAAAATATTGATTTGTTAAATGATACGTATTTATTTGAAATTGCTGATGGGGCAACATTATTTAGTGTTTATCGTGATATCGCACAAGATGAAGAGTATATTCAAACACATGCAATTCAACTAACCAAAATTCAAAAATTCTTTGCATCTAATTTTTCACTATGGATTGGTACTCTTTCAACAAAGAAAGAATATCAAGCACTTGAAAACTTAAAAAATACAATTTCTGCTGAACACGATGCCTTAGCACAGAGATCCTATCCTGTTAGATTAAATCCTTTATATAAACCATCTTTAAAGAAAAGTGCGCTATCGATTCAATATATCCGTTGTTATACAATATGGACACTTATCTTATTCTTCTTCCTATTTTCATTCATTGGATGGGCTTGGGAATGCACGCTTATGTTGATGACGCTCGGCAAATTTATTAATCGAGGTTTACTCGTAGGACCATGGCTACCAATCTATGGAACAGGTGGTGTTGTTTCTCTACTACTATTAGCACGACTCAGAAAAAATCCACCCGCATGCTTTACAGGTGCCATCATTCTTTCTGGTATTTTGGAATACTCCACTGCATGGTATCTAGAAAGTGCATATCACCAAAAATGGTGGGATTATACAGGATACTTTCTAAATCTAGATGGAAGAATCTGTGCAGAAGGATTACTTGTATTTGGTGTTGGATGCTCTTTGGTCATTTATTTAATTGCACCTTTATTTGATGCTTTTGTGTCTAAAACAAATAAAAAAGTAATCATTCCATTATCCATCATTTTATTAGTACTCTTTGGTATTGATTCTGTTTATTCGCACTTCCATCCAAATGCCGGGGAAGGTGTTACAAGTTCTATCCAACAAGAACATACTTACTATTTATCACGTGATTACAAAGGAGCATCATTATGACATTCGAACAACTCGCAAATAAAAGATATTCATCTCGAAAATACAAACAGCAACCAATTGAAGAAGATAAACTCACAAAAGTATTAGAAGTTGCTAGATGCGCACCAACAGCGAAAAACAATCAACCAATTCAAATCTATGTACTTCAAAGTGAAGAAGCACTTACAAAGATTCGTTCTATTACACCATGTGCGTTTAACGCTCCAACGGTTCTATTGATTGCATACGACGAAACGCAAGAGTGGACAAATCCAGAGGAAGAAGGGATTCATTCTGGTGTAGAAGATTGTAGTATTGTCGCAACACATATCATGTTAGAAGCAACAGAGCTTAATCTAGCAACTTGTTGGGTCAACCGATTTCCAAACACAAAAACCGCAGAAGCATTTTCTCTCCCGCAAAACATCAAACCAGTATTATTAATGCCAATTGGTTATCCAGATGACGAACCATCTGAAAGACACACACTCAGAAAACCATTAGATGACATTGTTCAAAAGCTTTAATCACAAACTTCGAACTAACTCTAAAACTCCATATTCTAGAGTTAGTTTTTTCTTAACTCTTTTTCTGTATTATAACTTAATTTATGTTATAATTCATATATAGAGTTATAAAGGAAACAATTGTATGGAATACATCAACAAAGTATTAGGTCTAAAAGTGAATTATTTGAATGATAATATTAGTCATTATCCTAACTTTATCAGTACTAGATATCATCTCAGAAAAGTTGTAGTAGAAAATCAAAATGTGATTTTTCTTTATCCAAAAGCAGAAATTGAATCCATACAAACATTAAAAAAACACATTGAACGCATCCAAAAAGAAGAAGATATACCAATTGTACTAATATTAAACAAGCTTTCCTATCGTCAAAAAGAATATCTCATTCGTGATAGAATTCCGTTTGTTGTAGAAGGAAAACAAATCTATCTTCCATTTATGGCTATGTACTTACAAGAAAGATGCGATGCCGTAAAACAAGCATATGAAAAACTACTACCTTCCGCACAATTATTATTCTTATATTTCATTTATAATGGTGCAAAAGATCTAACAACAAGCCAAGCCGCAAAAGATTTAGAACTAACACCAACATCTTTATCAAGAGCGTCTAAGCAACTTGAGGAAATGCAACTTCTTCAAACAAAAAAGGTTGGTGTTCAAAAAATTCTTTATTCTAATGAAACCCCAAAGGCATTATTTCAAAAATCAAAAGACAAATTAATTAATCCGATGAAAAGAAAAGTATATATACCAAGAGAAAATTTGGATACCGATCTAGTAGTAAGTGGATATTCCGCACTATCTGAATATTCCATGTTGAATGAATCAACTATAAAATCTTACGCTACAAATAACTGTTCAAAATGGAATGATGTTTGTACAGACTACTTATACGATTCTGAATTACAGATTGAACTACAATTATGGAGATATGACCCAAGAAAACTAACTCACAATAATATAGTGGATGTGCTTTCCTTAGTATTATCTCTAGAAGAAGACTCTGATGAACGTGTGGAACAGTCAGTAGAAGAAACACTTGAATATTTATGGAGGGAACTTGATGGTAAAAGGAATTGAAAGTTTCAGAGAGTGGTTTAAAGGATACGAAGAACAATACACAATCATCGGTGGAACAGCATGTGACATCTTAATGACAAAAGAAGGTTTGGATTTTAGAGCCACTAAAGATATTGATCTTGTTCTAATCGTTGAAGCAATCGATGCAACATTCGGAAAACAATTTTGGGAATACGTTAAGAAAGCTGGTTATAAGCATTGTAATAAAAGTACTGGAGCACAACAGTTTTATCGATTCACAAATCCTACATCTAATCAATATCCCGCAATGATCGAGCTTTTCACTAGAAAAACCGACGCAATTCAGCTTCCAAAGAGCGCTATATTAACACCGCTTCCACTAGACGAAGATATATCAAGTCTATCTGCAATTTTATTAGATAACGATTATTACGAATTTCTAAAACAAGGCAAAATAACTGTTAATGGAATAACTATCCTTGATGCAATACATCTAATTCCTTTTAAAGCGAAAGCATGGCTTGATTTAACAAATCGCAAAGCAATTGGAGAACACGTTGATAGTAAAAATATCAAAAAACATAAAAATGATGTTTTTAGACTCACAGAATTAATTGATTCAACAAATAAAATTATTTGTCCTAATGGTGTCTACACAGATATACAAGAATTCATCAAACAAATGGAAAATGAATCTATAGACACAAAACAACTAGGATTAGTTGGAAGAACAAAAGATGAAATTTTGGCAGAAATCAAAGAAATATACATCAAACAAAAATAACTCTAGAGCGTATGCTTTAGAGTTATTCATTTTCTAAGTATTGCCTGTACAGGACACACCTGCATACATTCACCACATTGTATGCATTCTTTTTGTATGATCACGACAGGATCTTTTGCGGTATCAATGCACTGTTTTGGACAAACCGCATAACAAGTTCCACAAAGAATACATGCATTCGTAACATAATATCCGCCATCAGGAATTTCTTCTTTTCCTAATGTAAAGGTTTCGTCTACCATTTGTCCTGTATCTGTCATTTCAAGGTATCGTCCTTCTCCTTCAACAACATAAAATACATTTTTATCATACTCATCCAATAAAACAGTTCCATTCATTTGAACGACCCTGTTTTCGTTGTATCCTAGCAGAGAAACATATCCTTGTTCCAAAACCTGTTTGTATAATTCTGATTCTCTTTCCACAACAAAGCCAATTGTATTTTCATACGCAACTAGCGCAACTAAGTTTGTTGCGGGCTTTTTTACATCGTCTAATGTTGCGATAACAACTTGATGCAATTCTTCTGCTATTTGTTCTAAAAATTCCTTCTTTTTCATAATAAAACTCTTTCCATTTCCATTCTAACATACGATTTTACATAAACTTTTCATTTATCTGTAAAGTCGTTTAACAATTTAAAACTATTCTATCATCGTACCGTAGGAGGAAAGAAAATTAGGTATGTTAAATAGAAAAAGTATTATCGGTGGCGCAATTGCCATGGCAATGTTAGCAGGATGTTCTTCATCCACTGCAGCCACTTCCACAACATCAGGTTCTACAAGTTCAGATTTTGATTCATCAAATGATATTACAGTCATTTCTAGAGAAAGTGGTTCTGGAACAAGAGGGGCATTCATTGAACTCACAGGTGTTGAAGAAAAACAAGGTGATGAAAAAGTTGATATGACAACAGATGATGCACAAGTCGTTAACAGTACATCCGTTGTATTAACAACCGTTGAAACAGATCCATACGCAATTGGTTATGTTTCTCTAGGAACACTCAACGATAGTGTCAAAGCAGTCAATGTTGATGGTGCTGAAGCTACTGCAGATGCAATCAAGGCTGGCAAATATAAACTATCCCGTCCATTCAATGTAGCTACAATGGGTGATTCTACAAATGAAGTAGTCAATGACTTCATGGCATATATCTTAAGTGAAGAAGGACAAGAAATTGTTACGGATAACGGATATATCGCAATTGATGGTGCAAAGGCATTCGAAGGAAGCAAACCTTCTGGAAGTATCGTTGTTGGTGGATCTTCTTCTGTATCTCCATTGATGGAAAAACTCATTGAAGCATATCAAAAAGTAAATCCAAACGCTTCTATCGATCTACAAACATCTGATTCCACAACAGGTATGACAAGTTGTGAAGAAGGAAGCTACGACATTGGTATGGCTAGCCGTGAATTAAAACAAGAAGAATTAGATGCAGGTCTTAAGAACACAGTCATCGCTACAGACGGTATCGCAGTTATCGTCAACAAAGAAAACCCTGTTGATGAATTAAGCAGTGATGCAATCAAGTCCATCTACACAGGTGAAGTTACAACTTGGGATGAAGTAAAGTAATATCCTAGTTTGCAAAGCTTTCTTCTAACCAAGAAAGCTTTTTTACACAAAGGAGTCATTATGAAAAAAAGTAAAGCACTCGAATCATTCATGAGATACGTGTTTACCGTTGCAGCGTGTTTTTCCATTGCAGCGGTTGCACTTATTTGTATCTTTTTGATTAGTAGTGGTATTCCAGCATTCAAATCCATTGGTCTATTCAATTTCTTATTTGGAACTTTATGGAGACCAGGAAATGATATTTATGGAATTCTACCTATGATCGTTGGAAGTATCTATGTCACTGCAGGAGCAATCATCATTGGTGTACCTGTAGGTATCATGACAAGTATCTTTCTAACGTATTATTGTCCTAAAAAAATCTATAAACCATTAAAAGCCGCAACAGAATTATTAGCTGGTATTCCTTCTGTTGTTTATGGTTTCTTTGGATTAATCGTTATCGTTCCAACAATTCGTAATATGGAACTTGCATTAAAAATTCATGGAAAAGGCAATTGCATACTAACAGCTTCTATCATTTTAGGAATCATGATTCTTCCTTCTATTATTGGGGTTTCAGAATCTGCACTCAGAGCAGTACCAAAAAGTTATTATGAAGGATCCTTAGCACAAGGTGCTACAAAAGAAAGAACGATTTTCAAAGTTATGTTACCTGCTGCAAGTTCTGGCGTATTAGCTGGTGTAGTACTTGGAATTGGACGTGCAATTGGTGAAACAATGGCAGTTGTTATGATTGCCGGTAACCAAACAAAAATGCCATCTTCTATCTTTAAAGGCGTTCGTACAATGACCGCTAATATTGTTATGGAAATGGGATACGCTACTGGATTACATCGTGAAGCATTGATTGCGACAGGTGTTGTATTATTCGTATTTATTTTATTAATCAATGCGTTAGTTGCCGCATTAAAAAGAAAGAGTGTAGAACATGCATAATACAAATTCATTAGAAAAACAAAAATATCCAGGTTCCACAATATTAAAAATATTGATTTATTTCTGTGCAGCATTAACATTCTTAGTTCTATTATTTTTGATTGCTTATATTTTGATCAATGGAATTCCACACATTAACCTAGATTTATTCTCGTTGGAATATACATCCGATAATGCTTCTGTTATCCCAGCATTGATCAATACCGTCATCATGACACTACTATCTTTGTTGCTTGCGGTACCGATTGGAATCTTTTCCGCAATCTTCTTAGTAGAATACGCAAAAAGAGGAAATAAACTCGTTGAAATCGTACGCATAACAACTGAAACACTACAAGGAATCCCATCTATCATTTATGGATTATTTGGAATGTTGTTCTTTGTCAATCGATTGGGTTGGGGCTTCTCATTGATTTCTGGTGCATTCACATTAGCCATCATGATTCTTCCACTGATCATGCGTACAACAGAAGAAGCATTAAAATCCGTACCTGATTTATATCGTGAAGGATCCTTTGGATTAGGTGCAGGAAAATTAAGAACTGTCTTCCGTATCGTATTACCAGCAGCGATGCCTGGTATCTTAGCAGGAATCATCCTAGCAATTGGAAGAATCGTTGGAGAAACTGCTGCTTTGATTTATACATCTGGAACAGTCGCTAAAACTGCAGAAGGTTTATTTAGACCAGGTAGAACACTAGCCATTCATATGTACTTATTAGCCAGTGAAGGTTTATATATGGATCAAGCATACGCTACAGCAGTTGTTCTATTGGTATTAGTAGTAGGAATCAATGCATTCTCTGCATATATCGCAAAGAAAATCACAAAAGCATAGAAAGGAATTTTATGAGTAAGATCAGTGTACAAGATTTGAATCTCTATTATGGAGATTTCAAAGCTTTAAAAAATGTAAATATTGATATTGAGCCAAATGAAATCACTGCATTCATTGGACCATCTGGTTGTGGGAAATCCACATTATTAAGATGTTTAAACCGAATGAATGATCTTGTTGAAGGATGTAAGATTGATGGAAAAGTTCTATTAGATGGTACAGAAATCTACGGCAAAAATGTCGATGTTAATCTATTAAGAAAAAGAGTTGGTATGGTTTTCCAAAAGCCAAATCCATTTCCAATGAGTATCTACGATAATATCGCCTACGGTCCTAGAACGCATGGCATCAAAAATAAAGCAAAACTAGATGAAATTGTAGAAACTTCCTTAAAGAACGCTGCCATCTGGGATGAATGTAAAGACCGTTTAAAATCTAGTGCATTAGGTATGTCTGGTGGTCAACAACAAAGACTCTGCATCGCTAGAGCATTGGCTTGTGAACCAGAAGTGATCTTGATGGATGAACCAACCAGTGCATTAGACCCTATTTCAACATCTAAGATTGAGGAGCTCGTATTAGAACTCAAGAAAAAATATACCGTTGTCATTGTTACACACAATATGCAACAGGCTGTCAGAATTTCAGATAAAACAGCATTCTTCTTATTAGGTGATCTTGTGGAGTATGGAGAAACAGATCAAATATTCTCTGTACCGAAAGACAAGAGAACAGAAAACTATATTACAGGAAGGTTTGGTTGATACTTATGAGAAATCGTTTTGATAATCAATTAGAATTACTACAAGAATCTATGACACAAATGGGAGACAAATGTCTTTCTTCTATCACAGATACCATTGATGCATTAAATACAGGTAATGAAAAGCTCGCACAAGCAATCATCGCTAGAACGCGAACAATTCGTAGAGATGAAAGAGAAATCGAAAATATCTGTTTGAAGTTACTCATGCAACAACAACCAGTAGCTTCTGACCTCAGAAAGATCTCTGCTTCTTTAAAAGCTGTTTATGACTTAGAAAGAATTGGAGATGTCGCTGCAGATATCGCTGAAATCGTCGCAATTGAACATGTATCCACTGCAGTAGACATCTTAGATATGAAAGAGATGGCAAATGCCGCAAGAAGTATGGTCTATGATTCTATTAAAGCCTTAAACACAAAAGATGCCTCTTTAGCACAAAGTGTTATTGAAACAGATGACATTGTAGACACTGCCTTTAATAAGGCAAAACAAACATTAATTGATAAATTCTCTAAAGATGCAAATGTAGAATACGCATTGAATCTGCTCATGGTTGCGAAATACTTCGAAAAGATTGGAGATCACGCAGTCAACATCGCACAATGGGCAATGTATGACGCTACAGGAAAACTATAATCATTGAAATGATTCTGAAATAAGAATCATTTTTATTTGGCTATATTAGCAATTTGGTGACTAAATATGTTTACTGTACCTAAAAAGGTACAGTAACATTGAAACTTAGTTCTACAATAATGGCACATTCAAGGAGAATAGC
>CAVJMM010000028.1:0-26924 GCA_963650865.1 Eubacterium sp. AM49-13BH
CTCTGTAGTGTATCTATTCCTCCAAGCACATCATAAAGGAAAGTAGCAATAATAGCCAGTAAATTTCATTACTGGTTTGTGAAGGCGGGAGAAAGGCCGCCTTAATGGGTAAAAATATGAAAGTAGCTTTTTTTGATATTGATGGGACATTAAAACCATTTGATGAAAAAGAATTGAGAGATTCAACGATTGATATGTTGAATCAATTACAACAAAAAGGAATCAAAGTTTATTTATGTAGTGGTAGACCACCTGTGCAACTTCCTTTGTTAGGGGATAAATTAAATTCCTTTGGATGGGATGGTTTTATTTTATTGAATGGACAATATGTCATGGATGAAAATCGTCAATGTTATTATAAAAATCCGATTTCCAAAGAAACTTTAAAACAATTGATTCCTTGGTTAAAAGAAACTGCGAATTATCCATGTCCTTTCTTTGAAGAAAATGATTCTTATGATATTACATTTAATGAAGAACATTACAATTATTTGAAGAGTATTGGTCAAGAATCAAGAATGCCAAAAATTGATGATCCTGAAAGAGCATATACACATGATACTTACCAAATCTGTCCATATATCAAACCAGAAGAAGATGCAGAATGGGTAAAACATGCACCTGGTATGAAATCTGCAAGATGGATCGATACATTTGCGGATATGATTCCTGAAAATGGTGGAAAACCAGCTGGAATGCAAGTGGTTTTAGATAAAATTGGCGTGGATGTAAAAGATTGTATTGCCTTTGGTGATGGTGGTAATGATATTACGATGTTAGAATATGCTGGCATTGGTGTAGCGATGGGCAATGCAAGTGATGAAGTCAAAAAACATGCGGACTATATTACAGATGATTGTGATAAAGATGGCATTCGTAAGGCTTTGGAACATTTTGAAATCTTGTAATATTCAGATTTTGTTCACTTAAAAAAATACATTTTATAGTATCCTAAATACGTATTGGGAGAATGACATGTTTGATTTTTTGAAAAAGTTAAAAAAAGAGAAAAAAGAAGAACCAAAAAAAGAGATTTCAACAAAACAAGAGATTAAGAATGGTATTGCCAGAGGAATGTATTGTCCTGCATGTGGATACATGGAAGTCAATGAAGAAAGTAACGCTTTACCAATAGAAGGTTTTGCGATTTGCCCAAATTGTGGTGATATGTTAAAAATTGGTTGGTTTTTAAAGACATGTGATGGCTATCGTTTGGCAGAAAACGCTGCACCTGTTGCCTTAGCGAAAAAGAAGCAATCTGGTGGGCATTATCGTGTAAGAAAACCTGGTCCAAATAGAAGTAGAAAGAAAGGAAATCAAAATCATTAAGATTTCTTTTTTACATTTTGTGACAAATGTAGATTGGAAATTGATTTTTAGAGGTGTAATTTATAACACATGAACAAAATCAGAAATAAATTACAGAAGTTTTTTTATAACAAGTACGGTGCAGATCAATTTGGAATGATGATCGTAATCGTTGCGTTAGTATTTAGTTTGACGGCTACTTTAACGAAAATTGTGTTTTTTTCATTGATTTCAATTGTTTTGATGATCTATGAAATGGTTCGTATGTTTTCTACAAATTATGTGAAAAGAAGAGTGGAAAATGATCATTATCTACAATTTGTTTTGGTTTTAAAAAGAGGATGGAAAATGATTATGATGAATATCAAAGATCATAGTCATCATTATTATTTATGTCCAAATTGTCATCAAATGGTACGTGTTCCTCGTGGTAGAGGAAAGATTGTGATTATGTGTCCAAATTGTAAAAAAGAATTTGAAAAGAAAAGTTAATGTTTATACATTTTCTTTTTTTTCGCTTTCCCTTAAAATAGTTAAGAAAAGCGAGGGTTAGATGAAGAAATTAATTTCTTTTGTGATAGCGTGTGTTTTAGGAATCTTATTTGTTGTTTTATCTGTGATGCTAGTGGAAATGGGTTTTACACCAAGAGATGGAGAAGGATTCTATATTTCGATTGTTGTAATTGTTTTGATGATGTTGATTGCATTTGGAATCATTTGTTTTTTGAATTCTTATTTTGATCGATCTGAAGGATATGCAAGTGAAAAGAAACGGATTGGTCGATGGGGCAAAAATACTTTAATGGCTGCTTTGGTGCTTTCTTTTTTGTATGGTTGTATGGTTTATGTATCCGAAAAGAATACAGACTTATTACAACAAGAAAAGAATAATACAATCGTTTTGATTCTTGTGGGACTTGTTCTTTGTGGAACAATCTATTACATTCAAAACTATAGAATGTTACTAACAAGAAAGACGAGAATTGATGCATTGATTCATAAAAGTGAAAAGTATAAAGGTAGAAGATATACTTTTATTGTTGAGGATGTAAAAGAAACAGAAAAACATGTTGTATTAAAAGGATATGTTTTAGGTACGATTCGTAATTTTGATGAGGTGTTTGTATATTCTTTATCACAAAGTAATTATTTGGCACGTGTGATGCGTATTCAAGAAAATGGAACAAGTGTTCATAAGGCAAAAGATAAGAATATTGAGATATTTCTTAAGAAGACAGAACAAACAAAACAAATTCAAGTTGGAACGGTTTTATCAGATATCATAGAACATGTTTCGAATAAGCAAGAAAACAATGTAGAAAATCCAAGCATTCGTGGATTGATCAGTGGATATAATGTGCTTCACGATGATAAAAAGTACATGACGATGTTATTGTGGTTGATTGCGAATTCGAAATTGTTAGTTGCGGGGAAATGTGTATCCAAACATGTAGGGGATATCATGGATCCGTTAAGTGACAACGCACAAGTATCGTTTATGTCTGTTTCTACAACAGCAGATGAATCATTGTTTATCCTTCCAGCCTTTACGGATTGGGATGCATTAAAATATTGGTCTATGATGATGCAAGAAAAAGATGCCGTTACTTTGTTGATGGATTATCAAGAAGTAGAAGGTATTATGGAAAAGGGATTTGGTGGCATTGTGATTAATCCATTTGGACCACAACCTTTCTTTATGCCAAAAGAATTAGCGAGTTCTATTGTAGAAATGTGCAAGAAAGAAGATCAGTAAAGATATTCTAATAGCTTTGTAAGATCACCTTCATCCAGTGTGATCTTTTTCATTGCTTGGGTGTAATAGTAATATTTATCATCACAGAGTAATAAACGATATTGTTCATAGAGCTTTGACATGGTTAATTCATCTTCGTATATCGCAAGTCCGAACTTATTTCTTTCGGCAGATAGTGCATTGGAATTACGAATATAATCATGATTGGTAATAATGAGTTGTTGAATGCCTCGTGCTAAACATTGATTTGTGAAATAATCATTTCCATCATGAATACAAGCAATTGAACCAGGAAGTAGTTCTGCTTTTGTGCTTTGTAGAAAATGAACATTATCGATAGTTTCTGGTTTTACTTTTGGGAAATATGCATAAACAGAATAAGGGGCACCATGAAAAGCATCAATAATCATTTTGCGAAATTGATTTGGTCGTTGTTGAATATCTTGAAAGAAAATACAGACACGATTGGTACGAATGGTATTTGGTGGATAAATAGAATTGACACCAATTCTAGTAATATCATCTTTTGGATGAAATGGTTGTACATCAATCGGTCCAAAACCAATTCTTTTATCACATTTGGCATAGAGATCTTTGATGTTAAATTCTTGTTCGAGATTATGATTGTTTAATAATTGATTGATTCCATTCATACAAGATGGATCAAAATATGTTTTTTTATACATATCGGAATGTACGATTGTCCAACATGGAATCTTTCTTTTTCTCGCTAAAACAATCGATGCGATACGATCCATCGTAATAATCAAATCTGGATGAAATTTAGAAATACATCTAGAAATACAAGTGTAATCTTCTTCTAAATAATGATATTTAGATGCACCATTTGCGTATAACCATTCTTCATAATTTCGTTTTGATAATTTTTTGAATGAGAATCTTTTTTTACAAGTTGGACAAGGATATAAAGAAATATGATGAAAATGATTTTCTTGATTTGCACAGATTGCAACTGTATGTCCATGCATTGTGAAAAGCGTAGCGAGATTGTTCGCTAAATAATAAGAAGTTGAACTTTGTGGATATAAAATCAGTGGTGTTATTAGAATTCTCATGTGTTTATTCTAGCATGAATAGATGTATACTTGTAACATGACAAAAATAAGATTAGAAGATACAACATTGTGGCTTCAAAAGAATGAAGCGTTATTTTCTGTGGATACAAATGAATGGAAAGTCATTGTAGGAGAAGAAACGTATTTATGGAATCAAGCGAGAAATATTTCAGTACAACAAAATGAACAAGAAGTTCGTATTACATATGATGGAATTCAAGAAGGATTAAGTTTGATCGTTCATGTATTTTGTAAAGAGGATTTTGTTTGTTTTTGTTTGGAAGCTAAGGAAGATCAATTTATATTTGATGAATTGATTTTTCCAGGAACGATTCAAACAGAAGAGGGAAATTTAGTACTTCCTCAGCAACAAGGTTGTTTATTGGATGCCAAAGAGAATATTGCGTTTACGCCTGGATTTGGAGGATATTTTGGATGTAGTGATGCATATGTGAATGCAATGGGATTTTATAGTGATCAAAAATCATATTTATGGTATGTAAAAGATTATTATGATAGTGGATATCAAATTGTAAATGGTGATTATTCTAGAATTTGTATGCGTACATTTAGTTCCATGGCACATCTTTCTTATTCTAGAGAAATGCATCTTTATTTGTATGATTCTCTTTTTGATTACAATGCGATGGCACATTGTGTAAGAAAAATCTATGAAAAGAATGGTTTGATTCCATTAAAAGAGAAAGTAAAACAAAAGCCAGTATTAGAAAAATTAATTGGTAGTTGTGTTTATCACACAGGCATTCATTCTAAGATATCCAAAGATAGTCGTTATTATCATGAAGAAGGAAAGAATGAAGCAATTGTTCCTATTTCTGATATTCAAGCACAATTAAAAGAATTTCATCAACAAGGTATTTCAAATATTCATTTACATTTAGATGGATGTGGGATTGCATATGATAATCAACATCCTAGATTTTATCCAATCGATGAAAGAACAGGTGGTTATCCTGCATTAAGAAACTTGATTCAAACAATGCATGAAGATGGAGATCTCTTAACAATTCATGATAATTATCATGATCTTTATTTCGATTCTCCTGACTTTCAAGAATCTTATCAAATATATGATCGGAACCAAAAACCATATTTTATGAGTGTATGGGCAGGTGGAAAACAATCTTACTTAACTGGACAAATGGCACAAATCTTTTTAAAAAGAAACCAATCTTATTTAGAACAACAAGGTGTTATGAGTGATGGTGTATATTGTGATGTGTTTACTTGTAATCCTTTTGATGAGAATTTTTCTATGGAATATCAAATGACTCGAAAAGATTGTGCAAAGTATAGAAATGAAACATTTGATGTCTTGAACCAAAAGAAAATGATTGTGAGTAGTGAAGAAGTGAATGGATTCGCAATCAATCATATTGATACATGTCATTATGCACCATATCCTTTTATGATGAAACAAGATGGGAAACAAATTGGTTTACCAATTCCATTCTTCAATCTTTGTTTCCATGATTGTTTAGTGATTCCTTGGATGAGCAATGTTGTCAATGGAATCAACTATGGGCTATATGCGTTATTAAATGGAGGAATTGCGTATTTAAAAAGAGATGGTGCATACGTTAATACGGATGGTAGCTTCTCTCAAGATGAAGTAGATGCGGATAGAATCAAACTTGTAAAAGTGATTGCGGATTTTCATCAAAAGATTGCATACGCAAAAATGGTGGAACATACATTTGTACAAAATGATCCAATGATTCAAAAGTGTACCTATGAGAATGGAATGTCGGTAACGATCAACTTACATGAGAATACCTATAGTTTTGGTTGCGTATCGAACGACTCTAATTTATGATATTTGGTAAGAGTTGGAGGAGTAAATAAATGTTAACGATATTAGATCATCCATTAATTAAGCATAAATTAACACATATGCGTAAAAAAACAGCTAATACAAAAGATTTCAGACAAAACTTAGATGAAATTGCGGAATTAATGGCATATGAAGTTTGTAGAGATTTACCTTTAAAGGAAGTTCCAATTGAAACACCGGTAGCTTCAACGACTGGTTATGAATTAAGTAAAGAAGTCATTATTGTTCCAATCTTACGTGCTGGTATTGGACTATTAGATGGTATTCGTGAATTGGTGCCAACAGCGAAAGTTGGTTTCATTGGAATGTATCGTGATGAAGAAACATTACAACCACATGAATATTTCGCAAAGTTCCCTAGTGGAATGGAAGATGCAGTTGTTATGATTGTGGATCCAATGTTAGCTACTGGTGGTAGTGCAATTGATGCAATCGACGCTGTGAAAAAAAGAGGTGCGAAAAATATTAAACTTGTTAATTTAGTTGGTGCACCGGAAGGTGTTGCTGCAGTACAAAAAGCACATCCAGATGTAGATATTTATTTAGCTGCTTTAGATGAAAAGTTAAATGAAAATGGTTATATCGTTCCAGGTCTAGGAGATGCTGGAGATAGAATCTTTGGTACAAAATAATGCATGATATCATAAGCTATTTGATTCAGGCTTGTGTATATATTTTGAGTTTTATTGTTGTTTTTCAAGCAATGAAATGTATCAATTATGAAAAGTTATTAAAGAAAGGTTATGTTGCACAAGCACAGATATTGTATTTTTTACTTGTTGTGGCAATTGCTTATCTAGTTGGATCATTTGTGATGGTATTTGTTCGATAGTGAGAATTTTTCTCACTATTTTTTTTGGATTCTTTCCATATTTTGTGAATAGTATATTGGAGGAATTTAAAATGGAAGAAAAAGTATTACAGAATTATATGCAACTGAAAGCAGAATTGTATGAAGGAATTATTCCTAGAAGTATTGAAAGTGCGATGTTATCCGAAGCAAATTGGATTGGTAGAGGTAATTGTATGTGTGGGGAAGATGTTGGGATACATGTAAGAGTAGGAGATATTGTGTATATGGATTATGGACAAGCTTACTTGAATGAAATGGGATATCAACATTTTGGTTTGGTGTTAACGATTTGTGAAAAGAAAGCATTGGTGATTCCAATGACAAGTAATGAAAAGACATATGCCAATGCTTATGATCCAAAAAGTAATCCATATGGAAAAAAGAACTTATTTGGATTACCTGGAATTATAGATGGTTTGTGTAAACAAAGCGTATTATTTTTGAATGATATGAAGTTTGTGAATACCGCAAGAATTATAGAAGTAAAAGCACATATTGATGTGAAAAGTGCGACTTTTCGGGATGTACAACTAGGTGTGATGCGTATTTTGTTTGGAACAAAATAGGTGATATGATGTAGGCATGCGAAAGTTAGATGGAAAATGGTTGGTCGCAATTAGTGCGGGAAGTGATTCTATGGCACTGCTTTCAATGTGTAAAGAATTAGACATGGATATCATAGCTGCACATGTGAATTATCATTATCGTAAAGAAGCAGATGAAGAACAGAAATATGTGGAAGATTTATGTAATGAAATGCATGTTCCACTGATTGTGAAAGATACACCTTTTGAATATGAAGGGAATTTTGAAGCGGCGGCTAGAAGTTGGAGATATGATTTTTTCTGTGATTGTGTAAATCAATATCATTGTAAGGGGGTATTGGTAGCACATCATGAAGATGATCTATTAGAAACGTATTTGATGCAGGAAGAAAAAGGAAGTATTCCATCTTTCTATGGTTTAAAAGAGGATGTTCTATATAAAAATATGCTTGTACATCGTCCTTTATTGCATAGAACAAAAGAAGAATTGATTGCGTATTGTCATCAAAATAACATTCGTTATTATGTTGATCAAACAAATATGGATGAATCATATACAAGAAATCGTATTCGTCATCAAATTGTGGAAAAGATGAATCGATTTGAAAGAGATATGGTATTAAAAGAAATTGCAACGAAGAATGCCATCGCGCAAGAAAGAAATTGTAGAGTGAATACATACATTCATGATGGAAAGATTTTGATGTCTTTCTATCGTTCATTACAAAGTGATGATCGTTTCCAATTATTAAGAAATCTACTACAAAAAGAATATCCTAGTATTTCTTTATCACATTTAAAAGAAATAGATTCGATCATTCTTCATAAAAAAGATTTTATGATTTCATGTAAAACAAGAAATTTTGTGAGTGATGGAACAAGTATGTTTTTACATGAGATTTCAAATTCCTATTGTGATGAATATGCTTCTATTACAGATTTAAAACTGGAAACAAAAGAATATTATGTAATTCAAGAAGGAAAGTGTGGTGTTTATGCAATCACACTACAAGAAGATGATTTTCCAATTTGTATTCGTAATTTCAAAGATGGGGATGAAATCGAAATGCGTTTTGGTAAGAAAAAAGTACATCGCTTTTTTATTGATCGTCATATTCCTTTGTATCGTAGAGAAACTTGGCCAGTCATTGAAAATCGACATGGGAATGTCATTTTTGTGAGTGGACTAGGTTGTGATAAGCATCATTATACTGTTAACCCAACTTGCAATGTGGTAGAATATACGCTATTGAAGGAGAATTGACCGATGTGGGAGAAGAACGATATTAAAGAAGTATTAATTACACAAGAACAAATTCAAACAAGAGCGAAAGAACTTGGTGAACAAATAACAAAAGATTATGCAGGGAAACAGCCTTTATTAGTTGCCTTATTGAGAGGCTCTGTTCCTTTTATGGCAGATTTGATGAAAGCAGTGGATTTAGATATTCAATTTGACACAATGGATGTCAGTTCTTATGAAGGTACAGAATCTGTTGGAGAAATTCGTATTTTGAAGGATCTAGATACGGCTATTAAAGGTATGGATATTATTCTTGTGGAAGATATCGTCGATACTGGTAAAACACTATACACAGTCAAAGAAACACTTTTGCATAGAGGTGCAAAATCTGTTAAGATTTGTACATTATTGAATAAATCAGCTAGAAGAACATTGGATATTAAAGCGGATTATATTGGCTTTGAAGTTCCAGATGAATTTGTAGTTGGCTATGGTATGGATTTTAATCAAAAGTATAGATGTTTGCCATA
Source organism: Eubacterium sp. AM49-13BH (assembly GCA_963650865.1). Classification (GTDB taxonomy): domain Bacteria; phylum Bacillota_I; class Bacilli_A; order Erysipelotrichales; family Erysipelotrichaceae; genus Bulleidia. Next base: position 9,167 of record CAVJMM010000028.1, read on the forward strand.
CATTGGTGTTTTAAAAGAAGATTGTTATAAATAGTAGAGGAAAGTTAAATGCAAAAAAACAATAAAAAGTTTCTAGGATGGCTTCCGTATTTGATTGTAATGGTGGCATTGATTTCTTTGTTTGGAATGAATAGTTTCTCTTCCAATAAATCAGTCACATACAAAGCATTACAGAACATCGTAGAAAATAAAGATGTTACAGATGTATCTTTGACAGTTGGTACAAACACAACAGAAATCCGTGGAATCTACGTGCAAGATAATCGTCAGGTTTCTTTCACAGGAACGATTCCTTCCACTTCTGATCAAATTGAAGATTTATTAGATAATCTTGATGAAGCAAATGTTACCGTTGTAGATGCAGATGCATCCAATGTATTCGTGAATACATTGATCAATCTTGTGCCTTTCATCTTCATGGTTGGTTTAGCAGTTTGGATGATCAATAAAATGGGTGGTTCACAAAGTGCAAATGGAAAAGCATTTGAATTCTCAAAATCTCGTGCAAGACTGGAAGGAAAAGTTAAAGTTCGCTTTGAAGATGTTGCAGGATGTGAAGAAGAAAAACAAGAAATGGCAGAAATCATTGATTATCTGCGTTATCCAAAGAAGTTTGAAAAGATGGGTGCTCGAATTCCAAAGGGAATTTTACTTGCTGGTCATCCTGGTACTGGTAAAACTTTATTAGCGAAAGCTGTTGCTGGTGAAGCAAACGTTCCATTCTATTCAATTTCTGGATCTGATTTCGTAGAAATGTTTGTTGGTGTAGGCGCTAGTAGAGTACGTGACATGTTTAAGAAGGCAAAACAAACAGCACCTTGTATGATCTTCATCGATGAAATTGATGCGGTAGGTCGTCAAAGAGGCGCAGGTTTTGGTGGCGGTCATGATGAACGTGAACAGACATTGAACCAATTGCTTGTTGAAATGGATGGTATGGAAGAAAATACAGGTGTTGTTGTAATTGCCGCAACAAATAGACCAGATGTATTGGATCCAGCGTTATTACGTGCAGGTAGATTTGATCGTCAAATTACAGTATCTTTACCTGATCGAAAGGGTAGAGAAGCAATTCTTAAAGTACATGCGAGAAATAAACATTTCGCAAGTGATATTGATTTAGGTGCATTAGCGAAAAGAACACCAGGTTTTTCTGGCGCTGATCTAGAAAATGTCTTAAATGAATCTGCAATCATGGCAGTTCGTCATAACGAAACAGAAATTACAATGTCTGATATCGATGAAGCAATCGATAGAGTTATGATGGGACCTGCCAAAGTCAGCAAGACATACGACGAAAAAACAAAGAAACTTGTTGCGTATCATGAATCCGGTCACGCAATTGTTGGCTTATTTATGGAAAACGCACAAGTCGTACAAAAAGTTACAATTATTCCTAGAGGTCAAGCTGGTGGCTATAACTTGATGACACCAAAAGAAGAAAAGATGATGAATACAAAGAATGATTTGTTAGCTACGATTACATCTTATATGGGTGGTAGAGTTGCGGAAGAGTTATTCTTTGATGATGTAACAACAGGTGCTTCCAATGATATTGAACGTGCTACAAATATCGCAAAAGATATGGTTACATTGTATGGTATGAGTGATCTAGGACCAATTAAATACAATTCTGGTAGTGAAAATGTATTCTTAGGTAGAGATTACAATCAACCTAATAATGTATCTGGGCAAGTTGCATTTGAAATCGATCAAGAAGTTCGTAAAATCGTGAATGGTTGTCATGATGAAGCTAAGAAATTGATTCAAGCTCATGAAACAGAGTTAACAAATATTGCGAATGCTTTAATGGAATATGAAACATTAACAGCAGAACAGATTCAAAAAGTTGTGAAGGGTGAAGATATTTCTAGTGATTTTGTTGAAACAAAACCTGTAGAACAACCAGTTGAAGTAGAAGAAAAGAGTGAATAAGAGAAGTTCTGAATGAACTTCTCTATTTTTAAAGAATATGAAAAATAAATGGATGACGTTGATTGTTGGAAGTATAAGTGGAATTTTACTTTCATTACTTGTTTTATATTTGATGCAGATATCTGTATATGCATTATTTTCGGTTTCTTTTTGGATTTCATTGATTATTGTGTGTGCTTTGCCACATTGTTTTTATGGGATTCATCATGAAAACTTTTCTCCAGCATTCTGTGTGAATGTGATGATTATTTTATCTTATGGTATTACTTTGTTATATGGAATTGTAATTTCAAGTGCTTCACAATATACAAATATCTTGATGAATATTTTTGTGATTTCTACAATATTTCATATCTCATCACTGTTATCTAACCTAATACGTGTTATAATGAGTCACCAAAAACAAAAAAGTGAGATGTGATGTTAAGTAAATGGGGAAAATTGGTAGATGAAAGAGAACCATGGAATGAGTATCCACGCATGCAGATGCAAAGAGATTCATATCACAATCTAAATGGTGCTTGGGAATACCAAATTACAGAAAGAAAACAAAATCCTCAACAAGGGCAATGGAAAAAAATCATTGTCCCTTTTGCCATAGGAAGTGAATTATCACAAGCAAAAGAACAATTAGGTCAAGGAAAAGCGTTATGGTATCGAAAACAATTTTCTTATCAACCAAACGCAATGCATACTTTTATTAATTTTGAAGCAGTGGATATGGAATGTATGGTCTTTATGAATGGCATGGAAGTTGGTAGTCATAAAGGTGGATACACACCATTTTCCTTTGATGTAAGTGAATATATCAAATACCAAAATTCTTTAATGGTTCGATGCATTGATGATTCGAATTATGGTAGATATGCCTATGGCAAACAAAAGATAGAAAATGGTGGTATGTGGTATACGCCAACTGCAGGAATTTGGGGCAGTGTTTGGATGGAAGATATTTCAGAACATGGTATTCATGATTTGAAAATCACACCCGATGTAGATCAATCTTGTGTTCATATTTCATTGGCTGGGAATTTCTCACAAGCTTTGATTACTGTTTCAACAAAAGGACATGTTGTTTATTCAGGGATTACAGATGATAAGTCATATACCATTCCTATGAAACAAGCACATTTATGGTCTGTAGATGATCCATTCTTATATGACTTGTATGTTCAAACAGAAGATGATGTGATTCGTTCTTATTTTGGCATGCGTAAATTTTCTTTAGAGAATGATCGAAATGGCATCGTACGATTTTGTTTGAATAACAAACCATTATTTTTAACGGGACTTTTAGATCAAGGTTATAACAGTGATGGGATGTATACGTTTCCTAGCAGAGAAGCGATGGTATATGAACTTCAAAAAGTAAAAGATATGGGTTTTAACATGCTTCGCAAACACGCAAAAATTGAAACGAGACGTTGGTATTACGAATGTGATCGATTAGGAATCTTAGTTATGCAGGATATGCCAAGTGGTGGATTCATTGATCAAGATAAATTAACAACCATGATTTTACCAAATCTAGGATTTACAAAAATGAAGGATACAAAGAATCATGCATTTGTTAGAAATGATGCAGAATCTCAACAAATCTATTATGAAGAATTAAATGAGATGTTAGATACACTTTATAATTTCCCTTGTATTTTTTCTTGGTGTGCATTTAATGAAGGATGGGGACAATTTTCTTCCAAAGAAGTAACAAAACATATTAAGAAATATGATTCGACAAGGTTAGTAGATAGCGCTTCTGGTTGGCATGATAATGGTGCAGGGGATTTCCAAAGTGTTCATAATTATTTCTTTCCTTATCACACAAAGAAAGATAAATATCATAGAGCTTGTATTTTGAGTGAATTTGGTGGTTATTCTTATTTAGAAAAAGGACATCATTTCACAAATAAGTTATATGGTTATAAGAAATATCGTGATAAATTACAATTGATGAATGGTATTTTGAAATTGTATGAAGAAAAAATACTTCGAAATATTCCGAAAGGATTAGCAGGTTGTATTTATACACAACTATCAGATGTACAAGATGAATGTAATGGTATTTTTACATTTGATCGAGAAGTCATTAAAGTAGATGAAAGAAAAATGAAAAAGATCAATGAAAGATGTATTAGGAGGATGAGTAAATGAAAGATGAAATTGTAATTGCGGATGCGCTAAATGGACAAGTCAGAATTCATGCGGCATGTACAAAAGAATTAGTAGATCAAGCAAGAATACATCATCATTGTATGCCAACAAGTAGTGCAGCTTTAGGAAGAACAATGACCGTTACGGCTATCATGGCTTCTGATTTAAAAAGTAAAAATGAAAAAATCACTGCAGTTTTAAACGGACATGGACCTGCAGGAACAGTATTAGCGCAAGCAGATGGTGATGGAAATGTGCGAGGATTTATTGGTGATCCAAACTTATATTTAGTTCGAGAAGATGGACATTTAGCTGTTGGACAAGCAGTTGGTACAAATGGGAATCTAACAGTTACACGTGATATGGGATTGAAAGATACATTTTCTGGTGTATCACAAATTCAATCTGGTGAGATTGGTGATGATTTTGCGTATTATTTTGCGATATCAGAACAAACACCAAGTGTTGTTGGTGTTGGCGTACTTGTTGATCCAAATGGAACGATTCGTGCGGCAGGTGGATTGATTTATCAATTGTTACCAAATGCAAGTGAAGAAGCAATTTCATTTTGTGAAAAAGTTGCTTCAGAACAAAAACCAGTTTCTGAATTAATGGATAGTGGTTTATCTTTAGAAGAAATTATTCATACATATTTTAAAGACGCAAATATATTAGAACATCGAGATGTTCGTTGGAATTGTGATTGTTCAAAAGAAAGATTTGGTGCAGGTCTTATGACACTTGCGGATGCAGACTTGAAAGAAATGATTGAAGATGGAAAAGGTGCAGAATGTGTGTGCCAATATTGTAATGAAAAATATCAATTTACTACAGAAGAACTAAAGGAAATATTAGAACAGAAGCATGTGGAAAATAGGGAATGTAGAAATTGAAAATCAAATCATTGCGGCTCCACTAGCAGGAATTTCCAAACCAGTTTATCGCTCTTTGATGAGAGAATATGGTGCAGGATTAACTGTCAGTGAAATGATTTCAGATAAAGCATTGCATTATGAAAATAAAAAAACATTTGATATGTGTAGAACACGTGCAGATGAACATCCTGTTTCTTTACAATTGTTTGGGAATGATCCTGAAACAATGGGAGAAGCAGCTCGCTATTTAAGTGAACATACAGATTGTGACATCATTGATATCAATATGGGATGTCCTGTCAACAAAGTTATCAAAGCACATGCGGGGAGTTATTTGATGGCACATCCTGAAGAAGCGTATGATGTTGTTCGAGCTGTTGTATCTAATACAGATCGTCCAGTGAGTGTGAAAATGCGAGCAGGATGGGATCATGATCATATTAATTGCGTTGAAATCGCACAGCTGTGTGAAAAAGCAGGAGCGAGTGCAGTTGCGGTACATGGAAGAACACGTGCACAGATGTATACAGGACAATCAAATCCACAGTATATTAAGATGGTCAAAGAAGCTGTTCATATTCCAGTCATAGGGAATGGAGATATTAAAACACCACAAGATGCATTGGATATGTTAGCTTACACAAAATGCGATGCGGTAATGATTGGTAGAGCTTTGATTGGTAAACCATATTTGATTAAAGAAATCAAAAATGCATTAGAAGGAAAAGAAAATCAAGAAGTATCTTATTTAGATCGTTTGGATTTGTGTAAGGAATATGTTCGAAGACTTTGTGAAGATGAAACGGAATATATTGGAATTCGTGAAGCAAGGGGAATCGCACCGATGTATTTAACAGGAATGCCACATGCATCCTTTTATAAACAAGCAATTACACAAGTAGATTCTTTTTCGTCATTTGATCAAATCATTGAAGAATATAAAAACAAATTAAACAAATAGAAAAGATGCCAGAGGGGTCGGGCATCTTTTCATTTAGGGGTTAGTTTTGGGAATGATGTTATCAGATATCTCTATCTGACATGAATAATATACATTTCAATTATGTTAGAATCATGTTAAACAGGTGAACGTTTTCTGAACAAAATATTCCGTGCAGTAGAAAAGACACCGAGGGGTTGGTGTCTTTTCATTTAGGGTTAGTTTTTGGGAATGATGTTATCAGATATCTCTATCTGACACTAATAATATATCTTTTGATTGTGTTTGAAATGTGGGTTCAATGTGAAATTTATCTGAACAAAAAAAGACATGTAGATTTCTACATGTCAATCTGTTATTCAGCAGGTGTGAATGGTGTAGCACCAGATTCAACGTCAGCTACACTCTTCAAATACATAGAAGCTTCTTCTAAATGTAATGAATCAAATACAACGACATCGTCACCATCTTCTGTCATGTATTCTACTTTCATAGCGTAGCCATCAGCATCTTCTTCGCTTACTTTGATGTCAACTGTAACAGTTTCTCCATCTTTTAAGTCGCTATCAAGATAGTTTTCGCCAATGTCTTGACCATCTACATAGTAGAAGTGCAATTCAGTGATTGTTTTACCTGTGTTGTTAGTAACTTCGTATTTACCTTCTGTAGCAACTTCTTCTGTTGTAGTTTCTTCTTCAGAAGTAGAAGAAGCAGATGCTGAAGCACTCTTAGAACTTGAAGTTGAAGAAGAACATGCTGCTAAAGTGAAAGCTAAAGAACTAACACATAATACTTTTGTTAATTTCATTGTTTTTTAATTCCTTTCCGTTAAAACTATTATAACACTTTATAGGAAAATCTATCTAACATTGTTTGACATTTGTATATTGAAATAATGGTAAAATAATTCAAAAGGATAAGAATATGAGAAGAAAAGATCGAGAACTAACAAATAGAGAAGAAATGATTCAAATGATAGAAAATGCGAAGGTATTAAGAATTGCGTTATTTGATAATGCATATCCATATATCGTTCCAATGCATTATGGATATACAATAGAAGATTCTAAAGTTGTGTTTTATATGCATAGTGCGAAAGAAGGCCATAAGTTAGATCTGATTCATCAAAATGGGAATGTTTGTGTAGAAATAGAAAATGAAATGGAAATCATTTCTGGTGGAGATGTTCCATGTCAATATGGAGCGAAGTTTGCATCAGTGATAGTTAGAGGAAAAGCTGAAATTGTAGAGGATACAGATGAAAAGATCAAAGGTTTGAAAGTATTGATGTTGCATCAAGTAAATCAAGATTTTGAAATCAATGAACAAATGGCAGATATGGTTTGTGTAATTAAAGTTGTTGTTGATGAAATTTCCGCAAAAGAAAGAAAATAACTATGAAAAAGAAGAGTAACTGATAAATTTCTTAATATCTTCTAAAACAAAAGTACATTGTTTAACATGAATATGTCAATTGATTTTGAATGGAGGACAATGAAATGTTAAATGAAAATGTAATCAATGTACTAAAGAATGGAATGTGGGATCTCGCTACTTGTGCAAATGGTGAACCTAATGTTGTTCCTGTTGCGTTTAAGGATGTTACAAAAGATGGAAAACTTGTTGTTGGAGATGTATTTTTAGAAACAACATTGAGAAATTTAGAAAGTAATCAAGGTAAGATTGCGATATCTGTATATGACGCAAAGACATTAGAAGGCTATCAAATCAAAGGGACTGCCACTTATTTAAAAGAAGGAGAATTAGTAAATACATTTAAAAGGATGGTTGAAACGATGTTCCATGGTTCCGCAACCGCAAAAGGTGCACTCGTTATTACACCAGAAAAAGTAATTGTTACAACACCTGGTGCACAGAACAAAAAAGAACTATAGTACTAATAAATTTGATAGTGACTTTTAAAATGATTGCCTTCAAGATAAAATGAAAAAATCTTGAAGGTGATTTTTATGGCAAAGTACAAAAAGAAATTAGAAGATGATATTCGTTGTCCTTTAGAATATGGTTTAACGATCTTTGGTGGAAAATGGAGATCAAGAATCATTTGTGTTTTATCTGCCAATGGAAGAATGCGTTATAGTCAAATTCGGAAAGAAATGTATAACATTACGGATGCTGTATTAGCTTCTACTTTAAAAGATTTGCTGGAAGATGGTGTGATTGCTAGAAAATCCTATGATGAAATTCCACCAAGAGTCGAATATTATCTAACAGAAAAAGGGGAATCTGTTGTACCGATCTTACAAAGTATTTGTGAGTGGTCAGATATCTTTTACAAAGAAGATAATCAAAAGGAAATGACGCAATGTCAAAAATGTGACCATCGTAAATAGGAGGTTCTATGATTGAATTGACAGAAGAAAAAAGATTTACCAAAGAACAAGTTCAACAATTGTTTTTATCAGTTCATTGGATTTCTGGAAACTATCCAGAACGATTATACAAAGCTTTAATGCATTCGCAACTTGTTTTGAGTGCATGGGATGGAAAAAAACTTGTTGGTCTCGTTAGAGTGCTAGATGATACGGCGATGTTAGCGCAAATCCATTATGTTTTAGTGCATCCCGATTATCAAGGACAAGGTATTGCAGGAAAAATGATTGAATATGTAAAAGAAAAGTATCAAGATTTTCTGTATATTGAAGGAATGCCTGAAGATCAAACAAATGTTCCATTCTATGAAAAACATGGATTTTCAGTAATGGAAAATGGTGCTGCAATTCAAATTTGTAATCTCAATATTGATAAATAGACAAACAGAGTGAAATGCTCTGTTTTTGTTTTCAAAAAGGGCTATTTTCCTGTGTTATAATCTTTGTGTGATATAGCATTTTAGGGAGAACAATCATGATAGTACAAGAAGTAGATGATAAGCTCATTCAAGATATAGGATACGCTTTAAGTAGTGATGAACAATCTTTTGAATATGAAGATTTAGCTTCTTTTTATTTCGAAGAATATACAAAAGCGATGGTTCAATCTGGTTTGTTGTATACAACAAGTGAAAATCATGAAGGATTTATTGTAATAAAAAAACCTGGCCAAAATGTTAGTATGAAATCTATGAAATATTTGGTTAATGGGTTTGTAAAAACAATGTCGATCAAAGAACTACTTCGCTATAAAAAAGCCATGAAAGATGCAGGATATTCATTAAAAGAAGAATATATGAATAACGGAAAACCATTTGTTTATGTTGGGATGGTTTGTGTTTGTGAGAAAGAAAATGAAAATGAAGTTTTAAACAAACTATTCGAATATTCATTTGAAGAAGGTAATCAAATGAATGTTCCAGTTATTGTGGATACAGATTCGAAAGTGAAGTGTGAAAAATATGAGAGTCTAGGCATGCATCTAGAACAAGTTAGAGATCTAGGTGAATGGGGAAAGAATTATGATTTGATTAAATATCCAAATGAAAATAAAGGGGAAAAGGAATGAAGAAAAAGAAACTGTTTTGTGCATTGATGATGCCATTGATGTTGTTGTGTGGCTGTTCTACAAGTATGAGTGAATCTTCAACAGAAATGACATATCATCTTTCCAAAGAAGAATTATATGAAAAGTTATCAACCGCAAAGCTTGGTGTGCAATTAGGTGGGTTAAATGAAATCAACGCTACAAACGATTTTCCAAATGCAGAAGCTTTGTCTTATTCTGGTAATACAGATACGCTTTCTGCCTTGGATTCTAAGAAAGTAGATTATGCGTTAGTTCCAGATACAATAGCTCAGCAATATATTGAAGCCAATGATTATACATTTGAATATTGTGATACAGATGTATATACATATGAAATTTCCTATGCTTTAGAAAAAGGAAATGATTCTTTGAAGAATCAAATGGATGAACAAATTCAAAAGTTGAGAGAAGATGGTACGTTGGATGCATTGTATCAAAAATGGGCTGTGGATAAGGATTATTCAACAGATGATATTCCTCACTTAACAGGAAAAGATGTACCTGTGATACGTGCTGCTATCAGTAGTACGAATGAACCAATTACATTTGTTTCCAATGGAGAATGTGCTGGTTATGCATGTGATGTTTTAGAAAGAGTCGCTTATGCATTAGGAATGAGAGTGGAATATCAAGAAATGGCTTTTGCGAGTATGATTCCATCCATTAAAAGTGGTAAATCAGATATCGCAGTATCTGTTACACCTACTGATGAACGAAAAAAAGAAGTAGATTTTACAGAAGCTTTTATGTATGAACATACGGTTGCGGTATCAAGAAAGGCAAATGCTGCTTCTGGTTCTTTGATAAACTCTTTAAAGAAAAATTTTACAGGCACATTTATTACAGAAAATAGATGGAAACTATTTGTGAGTGGTGTAGCAGTAACGGTTGTGATTTCTGTATTCTCTTACTTGTTAGGAACGATCATTGGTGCACTTTTATGTTTGATGTTATTGTCTAAAAACAAAGTCGTTTCTGCCATTGCGAAAGTGTATTGTAAGTTAGCAACAGGAATTCCAATTCTTGTTTGGCTAATGATTCTGTATTATATCGTATTCAAAGAATTTGATATTAGTGGAATTATTGTGGCAATCATAGCTTTTGGTTTACAAACAGGTGCATCTTTATCAGGTATCTTCAAAACAGGAATTGATTCTGTAGATGTAGGACAAAAAGAAGCTGCAGAAGCATTAGGCTTCAATGAATTGACAATCTTCAAGAAGATCATATTCCCACAAGCAGCATTAAAGATATTTGATCTATACAAAGGAGAATTTGTATCTGTTGTGAAAACAACATCTATCGTAGGATATGTCGCAATTAGTGATCTAACAAAAGTATCGGATATCGTTAGAAGTAGAACATACCAAGCATTCTTTCCATTGATTGCTACAGCTATCATTTACTTTGTGGTGACATATTTATTCATTCTTTTATTGAATGCAGTACAAAAGAAAATCAATCCAAAATTAAGAAAACACATCTTGAAAGGAGTAAAAAGATGATTAAAGTAGAAAATCTATGTATGACATTTCAACATGAAATTTTAAAAAATGTGAATGTTGAAATCAATAAAGGCGATGTCATTTCAGTTATTGGTCCTTCTGGGTGTGGAAAGAGTACGTTTTTAAGATGTATCAATCGTTTGAATACCCCAACAAGTGGTCATATTTATATCGATGGAGAAGATATTACAACTGCGGATAAGAAGAAACTATTAGAGCTTCGTCAAAAAATGGGAATGGTCTTTCAATCCTTTAACTTATTTAATCATATGACAGTGATTGAAAATATTATGTTAGCACCTATGCAATTGTTAGGAAAAGATGCACAATCTGCATATGAAGAAGGAATGCAACTATTGGAACAAGTTGGTTTATCTGCAAAGGCATTCAACTATCCAGATTCTTTATCTGGTGGTCAAAAACAAAGAGCAGCGATTGCGAGAACTTTAGCGATGCATCCGGAAATTATTTTGTTCGATGAACCAACAAGCGCATTGGATCCAAGCATTTCTAGTGAAGTATTAGCGGTTATTAAAAAACTTGCGGATGATGGAATGACAATGCTGATTGTTACGCATGAAATGGATTTTGCGGAAAATGTTTCGAATAGAGTATTCTATATGGATGAAAAAGGAATCTATGAAGATGGAACATCTCAACAAATCTTCCATGATCCTCAAAAACCAAAAACAAAACAATTTATTTATCAAATTAGAAGTTTTAACTATGAAATTCATAGTCATACATTTGATTTCTATGATCTAGTTGGACAATCTGTTGCGTTTATGAAGAAACAATTGTTTAACGCAAAGAGAATCAATGAAACAGTGTTAGTCATGGAAGAATTGATATACAATCTATTTTTCAAAGTATATCCAGACATGGATATGAATATGTCTATCAGTTATGCTGAAAAATTAAATAACTTAAGAATTACATTTACTTCTGATTTGATTAATGAAGATATTTTGAATCACTTAGATGACCAAGTATCTAATGATATTGTTACGAATCTAACAAGAAAAATAGAAGTAAAAGGAAATACTTTGGAAGTAAAGCTATGAAAAAACAAATCTCTTTCCTATGTATTTTATCCATGACACTTTCGCTATTTGGATGTAACCAGGCAAAAAGTACTTCCAATACTTATTCTGCTACTGCACAAGGTGTTGGTGGAGAGATTGCGATTGATGTAACGTTAAAGAACAATCAAATTACAGACATTACAATCACAAATGAAAATGAGAGTGCCGGTGTTGGAGATGAAGCATTATCCATCATGAAAGAAAGAGTACTTTCCAATCAAAGTATCAATGTAGATACGGTTTCTGGCGCAACCATTTCTAGTAATGCATTTCTTTCTGCTATGAAAGATGTCTTGCAACAAGCAAATCAAGAAAGTGCTTTTTCTAAAGATGTTGAAACAAGTACAAAAAATGAAACGTATGATTATGATGTCGTTGTTGTTGGAAGTGGCATTGCGGGATTATGTGCAGGATTACATGCGGCACAATTAGGTGCAAAAGTAGCTATCATTGAAAAACTTGGTATCATTGGTGGAACTTCTATCTTTAGTTCAGGTATCTTTTTAATGGCAACAGAAGATGACATGGTAGAAAAAACAAAGGATCTTTGGATTTCAAAAAACATGATTCAAGAGAAAAATCAAGTAGATGAATCGAAAGTGGATTCTATGTTATCGAATAGTCCTGATTTAATGAAAATGATATTAGATACTGGAATTACGTATGAAATCAAAGAAGATAGTTATTTTTATCCTGATGCATCTGAAAAAGCAATTCAAAATGCTAGTCAAATTCATTTAGCGACTGCAACTACCAAACAAAAAGGTGGAGAAAATCTATTGAAGTATTTAAAGAATGCTTTTCTAGATGCTGGTGGAGAGATTTATGTAGATACACCCGCAACAACTCTGATTCAAAATGAAGATCAAACAGTAACAGGTGTTAAATCAGAATCTAAATATGGAACGAAAACATTTCACGCAAAATCTGTAATCTTAGCGACAGGTGATTATGCACAAAACGAAGAAATGACAGAAGAACTATGTTCAACAGCAATTGGAAATTACACTGCTACCGCAATCGGAAATACGGGTGATGGAATCGCAATGGCATTAGAAGCTGGTGCTGTCTTAGATGATTTTCAAGAATCCATGAGTGGAATATTCGCACCGGATCCATATGATATGCCAGTTGTTGGGCAACCATATAATTCTTATCCTTATGAATGTTTGTTGTTAAATACAAATGGTGAAAGAAAAGTATCTGAAACAGCAGGTACACATGATCAGATGATTTATTTTGTGAATGATGGAGAAGCAGATTATGGATGGGTCATCATGGACCAAGAAATTGCTGACAAGTTTTTGAATTTAGAGGAATATCTTGAGAAAACTTCTAGTGATAGTGTGATACAAGCTTATCAAGAAACAAGTATTGATGCTTTAGCGAATGATATTGGAATGGAAAAAGAAAAACTACAAGTAGCAATTGATCGTTATAACTTGATGTGTGCAAATCAAGAAGATACGGATTGTGGAAAAGATACTCAATATCTAAGTGCAATTGATGATGGAACGTATTACGCAGTTAAAGAATACAATTGTACAAGAGGAAACTATGGTGGCATTTTAACAAATGAAAATGCGGAAGTCATTGATAAAAACGGCAATGCGATTTCGGGATTGTATGCGGCAGGCATTGTTTCATCAGGATCCTACTTTGGAGATTATTACCCAGGATGTGAAGCTTTAGCTGTAGGTGCTCATATGGGATATATTGCTGGAAAGAGTGCTTATCAGTATAGTGAAAAATAACTGAATTGTGTTAGAATAAAGACGTAAAGGGGTTACCGATAAGCGGTTGACTCCAAACAATCATTAAATGATCGCTTAAGATTGGTAGTCATCAGCGGTCATTTTTCTTTTTTTTGATTGTAAATACATATCAAAAGCCAACGCAAAACGTAACACAGTAAAAATTATTGTGATTAAACTGATTGTTTCAGTTAATGTCATAAGCAATTCCCTTCGAGAAGAAGAATTAAGAATATCTCCTCTTCTGTTCTTCCTTTCTATGAAACTCGAAAAACTTCTAAGGAGTCAACCGCCTACCGTTATGGTAGCGCCTATATACTATTCACAATATATTTGCGAAATCAAAAAAAATATAAAAAGAAAATGAGAAAAAGGTGTCTTATGACACCTTTTGGCTGTTTATGGAAGAATTTTTCCGCTTGCGGTATAGATGTTATACCATTGCTTTCTTGTTAATGTAATATCTGTTGCTTTAGAAGCTGCGATAAGTCTTTCTGGTTTTGTAGTACCTACGATTACTTGTGTATGACAAGGAATTCGTAATAACCATGCATAGGCAATGGTATCGGCTGTAACGTTGTTTTCTTTTCCGATTTCGCTTAGAAGATCATTGAGCTTTTGGTATTTCGTATCGTTTAAGAATACGCCTTCAAAATATCCTTTCTGAAGTGGAGACCAAACTTGTAAGCCAATGTCATTTGTTTGCATATAAGGAAGAATATTAGAATCATGTTTGATACTGGATTCATCTAACATATCTTCATGTAACAAACTATCAATAATTGTTGTATGTGCACAACTCACTTGTAGTTGATTGACGGTTAATTTTTGAGTTAAGTTTTTTTGTAAGTAAGCGATATGACCACTCGACATATTACTGACACCAAATGACAAAACTTTTCCTTGTTTGTATAAAAGATCAAATGCTTCAGAAACCTCATTTGCATCCATTAATACATCAGGACGATGTAATAACAAAGAATCTAAATGATCTGTTTTTAATCTTGTGAGAATTCCATCCACAGAATTTAAAATATGTTCTTTGGAAAAATCAAAGTAACCATCACAAATTCCGCATTTGGATTGAATGAATAATTTTTCTCTTAAACTTGGATCAGCTTGTAGAACAGCACCTAATACTTCCTCGCTTTTTCCACCACCATAAATATCAGCTTCATCCACAAAGTTGATTCCGGCATCTAATCCAGTATGAAAGAACGTATCCGCTTCTTGTAAGGACATATCTGCAATACGCATACATCCAATACCAATTGTACTGACTTTTTTTAACGATTCATTAAATTGCACGTATTTCATCATTCATCCTCTGGAAATGCTTCTGAATTTGTTACTTCACAATTCCCTTTTAAATCTTCATAAATTGTTTGTACAGAATAAGTTCCATTATCTTCACAAAGAATACGATAATTTGTGCCGGATACGACTTGCGTTGATAATAATGCGATAGCTGTTGCGGAAGAATCTTTGTTTACAGAAGTAAAAGCATTTTGTGCTTCTGATGTCATAACTGGTGAACTAGCTTTTGTCCAACCACCAACCAAATCTTCTGAAGTATACGTTTCGATGTTAGTTTCTGGCATGCTTTTTAATTCCACTGCACCATCTAGATCTTCATAGAATGTGGCGATTGAATAGGTTTCTGTAGTTTCTGTGTCATCAGATGTTACAGGTTTTACAGCAAGCAGAACACGATAGTTTGTGCCAGATACAAGTTGTGTAGAAACTAATGCAATTGGTGTATACGTTGCACCTAACATTCCTTCTAATCCTTTTTCACAGATGGTTTGAACTTTGTCTGTGATTTCTGGTGAATCAACAACTTCATACCCACCAATGATTTTACTTTCATCTTCTTGAGAAACGGAAAAAGCAGATTGTTTTGTTTGTGATGAACAAGCAACCAATGTTGTTGAAGCTAAAAGCGCTAATAATTGTTTTGTATGTTTTTTCATAATCTTACCTCTAACAAAAGAGTATCATATTTAATATGAAATTTAAATGAACATCAATTCATATGACTTGTATTTTTGTTCGTTTTTCTTAAGATAAAAAAAAAGAGATTTGATATGAAAGATTTAATGAATCAAGATTATAAAGTATTTGATATGTTCAAGAATCAGTGGGCTTTAGTAAGCACAGGAAATATGGAACATCATAATGGTTGTACGATTGGTTGGGGAAGCTTTGGGACGATTTGGACAAAGTCAAACAAAACAGGAGCTATCGTTACTGTATATGTGCATCCTGCACGTTACACGTGTGAATTATTGAAAGAGAATCCATATTTTACAGTTAGTTTTTTTGATGCAGAATATAAGAAAGCTTTAGGTTATATGGGTTCTCATACTGGAAGAAATGAAGATAAAGCAGTGAATGCTGGATTAACGCCAATTGCGATTGGTGAAAGTATTACATATCAACAGGCAAAAACGACTTTCTTATGTAGAAAGTTATATCAAGGACAATTTGAAAAAGCTGGTCTAAGTGAAGATATTCAAGAATACTATAAGTCTAATCCAAGAGCGTATCCTGTAGATGAAAATGGTGATTGGCAAGCACATTGGATGTTTGTTGGTGAAATATTAGAGGTGAAAGAATAATGCCAATTACAGTGAATATTTATTATTCTGGTGAAGGAGATGCCGCAAGAAAATTCGCAGAAGAGATGATTTCTAGTGGAACAGTTGAAGCAATTCGAAAAGAAGAAGGGAATCTTCGTTATGAATATTTCTTTCCAATGGATGAAAAAAATACAGTGTTATTGATTGATAGTTGGAAAGCTCAAGAATCCATAGATGTACATCATCAATCAGACATGATGAATGTTATCATGAAACTTCGTGAAAAATATGATTTGCATATGAAGGTAGAAAGGTATTATAGTGATAATCGAATTCCACAACAGGATGAAAAATATATAAAAGAATGAAGGTGATTGTATGGAATTGAGAAAGGTAGGAATCATAGGTGTTGGACATGTTGGAGCACATGTTGCCTATGCTTTATTACTACAAGGAATTGCGGATGAATTGGTACTGATTTCTAAAGATGAAGTGAAACTAACAAGTCAAGTGCAAGATTTAAAAGACGCAGTGCCTTATGCAAAACAAAAATGTTATGTACATGAAGGAACATTTGATGACTTAAAAAATTGTGATGTTGTTGTTTATACGGCTGGTAATGTAGGTCTATTGGTTGGTAATACAGATCGTGCTGCAGAATTGAAATTCACAATTCCACTTGCAAGAGAATGTGCCAAGAAACTAAAAGATAGTGGATTTAAAGGTATCGTTGTAAATGTTACAAATCCTTGTGATGTTGTCACAAGAGAAATCGCAAATATTTTAGAACTTCCTAAAGGTCATGTCATTGGTACAGGTACTTGCTTAGATACTTCGAGATTATTATCTAAGTTAAGCCAATATACAACTGTTAATCACAACTCCATTGAAGCGTTTATGATTGGCCAACATGGGAACTATCAATTTTGCCCATGGTCAAGTGTTTATTTCCAAGGTGTTCCATTATCAGTATTAGAAAAGAAATATCCTCAATTTCAATTTGATAAAGAACAATTGATGAAAGAAGTTATAGAAGCTGGATGGTTAACATTCAAAGGGAAACAATGTACAGAATATGGCATTGCGACTACTGTAACTAGAATGATCAACGCGGTATTCCATGATGAGAAAGTTATTCTTTCCGCAACATGTGCATTAGATGGTGAATATGGAGAATCAGGCATCTATGCTGGTGTACCATGTATCATTGGAAAAGAAGGATTTGAGAAAGTCTTAGAATTACCTTTAAATGAAGAAGAAAAGAAAATGTTTCATGAATGTTGTGAAGGTATTCGTGAAAATATCAAAATCGCAGAAGAAGTATAAGACATTAAGAGCCTTTTGTATATCGAAAGACTCTTTTTCTTTTGTTGGAAACGTCAACTTCTCGTGAAGTTTATACATCTAAATTAAAAAAGTCTAAAAATCGTGATAACTAACGCATTTTA
>CAVJMM010000029.1:0-26663 GCA_963650865.1 Eubacterium sp. AM49-13BH
TCCTCATGTTATCTGAATTTGAATTTTATCTCACCTCATCCAATTTTGGAGCGCCATTTTTTCTTTTTTGGAGTTTCTTCGACTTCTTCAGATGGATATTGAATCTCATACGCAAGCCAAAGAGCTTCCCCTTTCAATAATTTCTTCACTTGGCTTAAATCTGCTGTTGCGAAATCTGGTCTTTCATCAACAATAGACTTTGCTTTATCAGGATTTGACGCAAAACCAACCGTAAATACACCAGCATCTTTACCTGTCATGATTTCTGAAGAACTATCTGATACATATACACAGTACTTCGCATCTAATAACTTCAAAGCAGTTAATAAACCATCCGTATCAACTTCTCTATTTCTTTTCCCACCTATGATTACATCAAAATATTGAATCATATGTGCATGTTCTAATAGTTCAACAATAGAAGCTCTTTCACGTGTAGAAACCGTAGCGACTTTATAACCATGTCTTTTTAACCATTTCAATAAATCTTTGATACCATTCATTGGTTGAATCAAATCACTCAAATGGTTTCTTTGCCATGAGTTATATTCATGTACCATTTTCTTTGTATCTTCTTCAGGAAAACAATATTCCATTACCGAATATACCGAATCATCTAACGCAGCTAATTCAATCTCTTTCGTAAAAAGATCATTTTTATGATGACGATCAAATAACTCACGATACGTCGCAATGATTGCTGGTTCTGTGTCTAAGACCGTTCCATCAAATGACAATACGATAACAGGCTTTTCTTCCTGCTCTACTTCTTTTTTATTATCTTTATCTTTTTTCATAAAACACCTCGTGTTGTAAGAACATTTTATATCATCCACAATCAATTCACAATTACAAACAACTATATATTCTTACTGATAATATGGATTATGTGTCAAACCAAATGTTTGTCTTTTAATATCATCCAATTTCCAAATGCATCTTAAAAATGTACCAGTCATCATATATTCACGAATATCATTTACTAATACAATATCCGGAATAAATTCTTTTGGAATTATTTTTCCAATTTCTTCTTTGATTTCATTACCATCCGTAATCTTATTTGCGTAAACAAAGATTGCTTCAGGACCTAATGAACTAATCAAAGAAACTAAAGATTTTCCAACTAATTCTGCCGTACCTTCTTCTGTTTCAATTAACTTTTCTGGATCTTTTGAAAATTGAATAATTTTTTCAATATATCCAACTTCTCCCGCAACGTTTTGCCTACCACGAATCAAGTGTCCATTCACAACAACACCACATCCAGCTCTAAAAGTATCATTTGGTAAGAAATATAAAACAACTGACTTGTATCGATCTTCTAGCCAATAGATTCCAGTAACAATCATATTTGCATCATTAAATGGCATTACATCTCTATGATATCTTTGTTTTAATATTTCTCCGACATTCATTTGATGGATTGGATGATCTTCTAAATACACAACACCATGTTCGATAGAACCAGGTAAACTTAATCCAATCGTTTCAATCTCAGGATATTTTTCAATCATCGGATCAATCACATCGATTAATTCTTCTATATTGACTCTCCCTGCTTTACATTCTCCGCTACATTCAATACTTCCATTTTTATAGTAGCGCCAAATAATATGGCCATCATTTCCTTCACCGCCATTAACATGTCCAATCGTTAGAATCTTTTTGTTTGTTTCAAAAAATGCTTGTGTTCGAACTGCTTTTGGGGTTGTATTTGTTTCAATTTCTATTAATTCCCCTTTGATCAATTCAATTAATGCACCCGTATCATACTTTCCAAATGTCTGTGCTGGTATATTTCGAACTGCTGTGTTACGGAACATTTCTTGCACTTTTTTACGTGCATAATGCACTTGCGGTGCTAAAAGAATCAAATCTTCTCCTTTTCCTTCTTCCGCAATTTTATCAAATGAAACAGCTCTAAATGAATAATTCAATGATAATGTTTGTACTGCTTTGTTTAATAATTCCGCATAATAAGATGTTGTTAATCCACTTGTACATGTCAAAAGAATTTTAACAATATGTTTATCTTTTAGGTTACGCATGGCTTCTTCCATTTCAACATACAAATCTTGTGCTCTTTTTAGATCTTTTAATTGAAAATGCAAAAAGAATTCTGTTTTTTCTTCTCGAATCAAATCAATTCTCAATTCAATTACATCATCCTCATAAAAATTCACACGACCTAATGCATACTTGGATTCAATTTCTAAGTTACCTTCCTCATTTTCTGTAACTGGAAAAGATTCCGTCCCTCTTTGAATAATCCACTTCCGGTAACGGTCCTCAATGATAGATAGTTCCATAATATTCTCCCTAAATATACAAATATTTTAGCACTTCTAGTACAAACATTCTTTCCTTTATATCAAAAACGGAACAATATTCCAAAAACAAGAGAAACAAATATTACATCTGTTCCTCTCGTTTCTGTTATAACCAATAAACTCTATTCTCTTTTCTATCTGCAGCTTTTCCTTTTTCACCATCAGCGTATCCAAGAATACAATGTCCAATGCCTTCGTATTCTCCTTCAACACCTAATTTCTTTAACAGAGCTTTTCCTTCTTCACTTTCAAATTCTTCTTTCGCTCTATGGATCCAACAAGAAGCAATCCCTTTCGCTTCAGCTGCTAACATTAGGTTCCCCATAACAAGTGATCCATCATAAATAGCAGTAGGAACACTCTTATCTGCTAAAACAACAAGTACAACTGATGCTCCATAGAATGGATCATTATTAGAATTCATAATAGAAGCATTCATCTTTGATAATTGATCACGTGTTTCTTTATCTGTTATCGCAAGAATGATTGTAGATTGTCTTCCCATACCACTTGCGGCATATAATCCTGCTTCAACAATTTCCGCAATATCTTCTTTTGAAATCATTGTTTCTTTATATTTTCTACAACTTCTTCTTTCTTTGATTGTTTGTAATACATCGTTCATAATAGCCTCTTTTCTAAAAAACTCGCTCAGTTTTCTAAGCGAGTATATTATATCATCAGTCTAAATCTTCACCGTTAGAGTTGTATACTTTCTGCATATAGAAGAATGATTTCTTCTTGCTTCTAGAAAGATCACCATTTCCATCATCATCTTTATTGACATAGATGAATCCATATCTCTTTCTCATTTCACCAGTACCTGCAGAAACAAGATCAATATGTCCCCAAGGTGTATAACCAATCAAATCAACACCATCTTCTTCAATAGCTTCTTTCATAACTTTAATATGTTCTCTCATATAGTTGATACGATAATCATCATTGATAGAACCATCTTCTTCAACTTTATCAATCGCACCCAAACCATTTTCAACGATCATCATAGGAATCTGGTATCTATCCCAAATTTGATTTAAGTTGATTCTTAAACCTAGTGGATCAACAGTCCATCCCCATTCACTAGCTTTCAAATATGGATTCTTTACACCCATTGTTTGGTTACCTTCAGATACGCCATGTTCTTCAGGATGTGCTGCAAATACTTGTGAAGAATAATAAGAGAATGAATAGAAATCAACTGTTCCTTCTTTGAGAAGTTCATCTTCTCCTTCTTCTTTTTGAATTGTGATGCCTTCTCTTTCTAATGCCTTTACTTTCCATGCAGGATAATATCCTCTTACTTGAACATCACCATAGAACCATTTTTGATCATGCGCACCAGTTAATTCAGCCCATACATCTTCTGGATTACAAGAATATGGATATGTAGCACCATGGGCAATCATTAAACCAATCTTATTTTCTGGATCAATTTCATGACCAATCTTAACTGCATATGCACTACCCACAAACAAATGCCATCTGCATTGTTCTGCATTTTGTTTATTACTAATATGTTCATGAACACCATTCATCATGAAGTTTGTATTGATGTTGATTTCATTAATTGTTAACCAATAATGAACAAGTCCTTTATAACGAGTGAAAATTGTTTTTGCGTAAACCTTAAATGCTTCTAATGTGTGTCTAGAAACCCAACCATCATATTCATTTGCCAAATGTAATGGGCAATCAAAATGATAGATTGTAACTAATGGTTCCATACCTAATCTCTTACATTCTTTAAATACATCTTCATAGAACTGTAAACCTTCTTCATTAGGCTGAGCATCATCACCATTAGGGAAAATTCTTGTCCAGTTGATAGACATACGATATACATTACATCCCATCTCAGCAAATAAACCTAAATCTTCTTTCCAATGATGATAGAAGTCTGTTGCGACATGGCTTGGATAATATACGTTTGGATCTACAATAGCCTTTGCACCAGCAGGAACTTCTTCACGATTTCCGATTTCTTTTCTTGTTCCATCTGGCATTTCAACAATAAACTTTCTTTGAATCCCATGGATACCATCACCACCTGTTAAAGTATCTGCTACGGCAAGGCCCTTTCCGCCACTTAAATATCCACCTTCATACTGATTGGCAGCTGTTGCGCCACCCCATAAAAATCCTTTTGGAAAACTCATTTTATATCTCCTCTTTTCTCACTTCTTTTATTTTAATGTAAGTGGTTTCAAAATGCTATCAATAATCACGAAACAAAGTTCCAAAAAAAGAGTGAACCTTTCAATTCACCCTTATCACACACAAATCATTGTGTACCTTGCATACCTCTTTCAGTAGCTTCTTTCATTGCAGCTTTACCAGTAGAAGTTAATTCTGTTGTATCATCTTCTACTTCATATCCTGCATTTCTAGCAGCTTGAATACCAGCTAATCTACCAGATGTTAATGAGAATCCTAGACCTACGCCTTCAACATCTTGGTATGTTCCACAAGAAATACCAGAAACGTTATTACCTGTTGCATATAGATTTTTAATTACTTCATGATCTGTATTTAATACTTGTAATTTTTCATTTGTATTAACACCACCAAGAGCACCTAATACACCAGCATGTCCTCTAGTAACATAATATGGACCATCAGAAACAGAATAGATCAAAGAATCTTTTGATTTGAAGAATTCTTCATCATTTCCACTCTTCACATAACCATTGTAGTTATCGATTGTTTCTTGTAAGTCTTCTGCATCACATCCAATAAATTCTGCAGCTTCTTCGATCGTATCAAAGACACCACCTTCACCAGCTTCTGTCAACTTATCAAAACTACTATTCCATTCATCTGTCGCAATTGGTGCATGATAAATCGTTGGTTCTCCATCATCCCCTACGATACCATGTTGATCCCAATAGTGAATCCATGTACCAGTATTTTCTTGTGTTGTATCTGTCCATCTATCAACAGTAGCTTGATCTACGATTGTATAAGCAGTACCACCTTGTGCAACGACTGTTGTTGTGAAATCAACAGTGTCTTTTAATAAGTCTTCATTCATGAAACGTTTTCCTTGATTATTTACCCAAAGAATTGGAGAGTTCAATGTTAATTCAGAAGCAGTTTCATCATCAACACCAGTAACTACACCATGGTTCATTGTTAACAATTCACCTTCATCAGCTCCAATTTCCCACATCATATCTACACCAGGAACATATGTACCCGCAAATACTTTGCAGTTATTGTATACATCTTCACCCAATGTTTCTTTCATCAATTCTTCATTGTTTGCGAAAGAACCTGTAGAAATAATGACAGACTTTGCGTTAACAGTTAATGTACCACCATCTTCTTTTTCACATTTTACACCAGTAGCGTTTCCATCTTCATCAACAATAATAGACTTCGCTGTAGTGCTGTAATGAACATCAACCCCTTCATCTTCAAGTGCTTCACCTAAATATTTAAATGGATCTGCATTGTTCCATCTATGATAAACAACTTCTGTATCAAAATGTGCAATTTGTTGTGGTTTCTTAGATAAGAAGAAACCTACACCATGATTCAACATATATGAAACTGTATTCTTAGCTTCAGAAATAAATGTACGAATCAATTTTGCGTTACCAGCTTCATTGTTACGTTCTTGGAAATGTTCATACCAATATTCTTCATCTGTTGTTTCATCATCTCCATAACGATCTTCTTGTTCTACAGAGCCAATAGCGAACATACCCTTTGCAGCAGTACCAAATCCACCAATTGATTCTGTTGTTTCAATTCCAATAACAGATGCTCCACCTTCTGCAGCTCTTAATGCAGCAGTTGTACCAGATGCTCCCATACCAACTACAACAACATCTGCTTCTAATGTTTCATCTTCACCTTTCTTTGTTTCTGTAGAGAAACCAGCTTGTTTCATACAATCTTCAACAGCTTCTTTTACAGCATCTCTTGTAGCAGTCGCACCAGAAACAACATCAATATCACCTGATTGTGCTTCTACGATTTCTTCTGCCAAACCTTCCGCTGCATCTTGTCCAAAACCTTTTGATTGGCTAGAAGAATCAACTTCAGCGTTTGTGATCTTTCCATCTTTTACAGTGATTGTTACACTAACATCACCATTTTCAAAACCTTTCGCTGTAGCAGTGTAAGTACCATCTTTTGCTGAACCACCAGTACTACTAGTAGCACTTGAACATCCAAAAAGAGTAACACTCATCACACCAGCTAATAAGCATGATAATAATTTCTTTTTCATTCCCTTATCCCTTTCTATGTTAGCTTTATAGTAAAAGATTGTGAATTTGTGAACAATAGATATAACTGATTTAAAATGTGGCCATTTCTTATTTCACATGTTACAATACATCCATGAAATTTTTATCCGCACAGAAAGCTGAAAAAGGGATTACTTCTTATTGTTCTATTATTTCTATCTTAGATAATTGCACGCTAACATTAGAAAACAATCAATTTCAAGCAGTACATAATGATTTAATCATTTCTAGAGAAGGTTTATCTTTTTCCTCAGATAAACAAGGATCTCTTCTTATCTATTCCATTGAAGAAGCATTCTTCGATAATTTATTTGATTCTCAAATCTCAGATTGTGCCATATTCCATGATTTTTTACACGCAAAAGACGCACATGGTGAGCATTTATATTTTGCCAAAATTGGGGATGATGCCACAAATATCATGAAACTTTTATACTCTGAAATTGATAAAAATGATATTTATCACGAAAAGATCATCCGTTTATTACTTGTCGGTTTATTTTCTTATTTAGATCGAAACCACTATGATACTTTGATTGTTCCAAAATCTACCATGATTCAAAATCATGAGTTTGGTAAAATCATGAAATATATTGGTGATCATTATAGAGATATCACATTAGAATCTGTCGCAAAGAAATTCGGCTATCATCCAGATTACTTATCTTATCGTTTCAAAAAGATTACAGGAATTTCTTTTTCTAAAAAACTTTTATCTATTCGTATGGAAGAAGCAATGCATCTATTATTAACAACAGAAATGAATGTACAACAAATCGCCGAAGCAAATGGTTATCATGATCGCTCTCATTTCTCAAGAAACTTTAAAGAATATACAGGTCTAACCCCAAAACAATACAGATTAAAATTCAAGATAAAACAATAATACAAATCCATTTAAAAAGATGCCTCAAATGATTGAACTGGCATCTTTTTTGTTCATTGATTTATTTTGCTTTTCTTGTTTTTCTAAAATGCAACAGAAGTACACTGAGTAAAGTCATACTAATCAACAAAAAACAATATCGTTCTATATGCGTTTGATCCGAAGTATCTACTTCATTAAATTTTTTAGAATCTTGTTTTGAATCTGTTGTACTTGTAGGAGTAGCTGTTGGAACGATTTTAGAATCAGAATCCGGATTATTTTTATCCTTCACTTGAACGATCATTGCTTGATATCCACCATATGGATCAACTTTTACCGCAATGGTTGCTTGTCCAGCATGTATAGCTTTCAGTTTATTTCCCTCTACTGTAATGATAGAAGTATCTAAAGAAGCATATGTTAATGTTCCTCCACCAAAATAATCCTGCGAGCTATATGTACCATCCAATTCAAGTTCATCACCAACATTCATTTCCGCAATCAAATTTGTCTCAGAAAAATCATTTCCATTTACTGTAATCTTATAAGGTGTTTCTAGTTGAACAAGGGTATTCACACTACCTGTAAACAACTCATTTTCTTCATCCATTACACCAACATTCACATTTACAGACCCATATTTGAAATAACTATCTGCGATATCTAATTGAATCTTAAATTTCTGCGTTTCTCCAGGTTGTAACTCTTCTATTTGTCCTTCCCCAAAAGATACATATTTCCCTGATTCAAAATAATAATCATTAAAGGAAACCTTAATTTTATCTGAAGTGTTAGAAACTACGTTTCCTGTATTCTTCAAAGTTCCTTTCAAGTAAATTGCTGTGTTCGTTTGTTCTGTTTCAATATCAGAAATTTCATATTCGCGATCACTTTCAAAAGGTGTAAAACTTGTAGATGTTGCTCTTCCAATCTTTTTCCCATCAGAATCATATTCCACTGTAGTAACTTCAAAACTCAATTTTGTTACATCTTTAACAATTTCAGGAATTGTATAAATAATAGGTTCACCATTTGAATATTCACTAATATTGATTGTTGAAGATGGTAAGATTTTATTTTGTTTATTTTCAATAGTTAATGGATAAGTTGCGATAGACTGACCGTTATAGAATGGTGTCACTTCAACTTTATAGCCACTCGCCGCTATAACTCCATTATTCTTTAGAGAAATATTCAAACTAACTTGATCTTTTGCCTTCGGCAGAATTCTTCCATCCTCATAATTTGCTGTATACGTTAAATCTTCAACATTTAAAGAAGGTACAATTGTGAACTCTGTAGAAATCAATTTCTTATTTGTAATTTCTGCATCAGAATCTTTCGAAGAAAATTGATATTGAGAGTTCACGACAACTAGATGATTTTCAGAAGTTGCTGCGATAACTGGTGTTTCATTAAATGCTCCAGTATCTGTCAATTGGACAGCTCCAGACCAACAAACATTATCTTTACCATTATTGATCATTGCAGTAACGAATACTTCCGCATTGAATGCATTTGTTTCATCACCATCATTACTTACATTTTGTGTGTAAGCTACATATAAATCACCATTATTATCTACGAATGGTTCATAACCTGTAATCGTTGGTATATCAGAAGCAGAGAATATCGATCCATAATTAAATGTTGCTGTGTAAGTCCCTGATCCAGAATCATTTCCATTATTAAAATCTATATTCTTTCCATTATTTAAGATTTCATACAAGAACGTAACAGAATCGTTGGCAGAAGTATCATCCATTGCTTTATAGTTAATTTGACCTGTTTGATTATTCCAAAATAAGTAACAAGTATTATTGTTCACCGCAAACTTAGGACTTGTTTCTCCAATTCCACTTGTCGTTGTCACTCTACCACTGTAAATAAACTTATCTTCTTTAAAGTCATAAATACCTAGATACAAATGACGATCACTACTTGTTTGTAAGTCATTATCTTCATCAACGGTATATGCATAATAACCTTTTCCATTAAATGTCGTTACATCTAAATCATAAATAATTGGATCTTGATGTTCATCCGTAGATAATGGCACAAAACTTTGGCCATTCATCTGATCTGTAAAATCCGATATAGACTGCACTTTTTGTACAATGCCGTCTTTATCAATTTGTTGCCATTGATTATTCTTAGAATCATATAACATGAACGCTAAAGTAGCACCATTCTGTGTTGGATTTACAGAAGTGGCAAAATTATCTGTTACATCTGCTTTATAATAATAAACCAACATTTTTCCACTATCAGAATCATAAGTAATCATTGGCGTAGAGTTAAAATAAGAATCACCTGTAATTCTTTGTTTATTAGATGCTTCTAACGTATCTGTATTTATATCAATCGTATAAATATCTTGGGCTTGCAGATAACTCTTTTGAAGAGTTGAATATTCCTCTTCACTCAGTTTGTCTATTTCATCTTTTGTCTTTTGAAATTCTGAATTTGATTCATGTGACATCCATGTGATAGTGATTTGATTCTCACCAGTTTTACATACAGAAGGATACAAATCTGCCGTACCATCAGTATCAATTACAATTGGTTCAGACCACGTTTTTTCATTTTCATCATAAATAGAATATTTCAAAACAGTTTGTTCTAACGGATATTCATTGTTATCTCTAGAATCAACAAATACCATCATAATTCTGCCATTTCCAATATCAATTAACTGTTGATAATTGTTATCATATCCATTTTCACTTAATGTTGTCGTTGTTGGAGTACCCCAAGAAGCTCTAAGACTTGTTTCTTCCCCTAACCACTCAGAAGTTTCCGCAACTTCTTTCACTTCAACATCTTCATTTGAAAGGCTTGTAGTTAATACAGTCCCTTCTTCTGCATTCTTCGCATCATTTTCAACATCCTCAAAATAACCAAGATCCACATTCCAAGAACTAATTGGAGCTGAAATGAGTGGCATACTAAAGAACACTGCATCCGCCCACAGTTTCAAATAAAACTTATGGTTATAACCAAGCACACGATAATTTGGATGCGTTTTGGTAATCGTAGGTGTCCATATTAAGTTAGGATAATAATTAATTCCACCTCTTACGCCGATTGTTCCACACACACCTGCACCGACATATAAACTCATATATGCATATGCACGCAATCTAAAATCCAAAAAATTCTCATCAATTGCGTTATCATTCATCATTTGATCATAGGTCAAGTTTGTAGCGTATTGTTTACGCATACCAAGTTCTAATACAATACCAGCATCTACATCTCCACCAATGTAAACTGGTACATACCCAATTAACATATAGAAGGCTTTTCTGATACTCATGGAGCCACCAACAAAGCCACCTCCACCTGCGCAACTCAAAACTTTTCTAACATTACCTTCTTGTTCATTATCTTGAACGAACGTATATTTAAAATCAATGTAGAATCCAATAAATGGTCTAGCTTGAATGACAGTAGGCGCAAAGAATGTACTTTTTTCATTTACCGTAGCACTACTTTCTCTAATTGTTGTTGCCATGTCATTGAATGATTCCTTAAAGTTCGATTTATTAATTACTTCTCCAGTATCGCTAATAAATCCTTCTTTTGTCACATTATTTCCAAAGACTTTAGGAATGACACCAATTGAGAAACGCATACCACCATCTTCTAATTTAGACATAGAAAAACGTAGTTTCCCTAAATCTAGATCCATACTGATTCTTCCAATATATGGTAGATCTGCAACTTCAATATCCGTCTTATATCTTAAATTTTGTTCTGCAGGTTTTACATAGTCATTTTGTGAGAATACATAACCCGTATTCACAGCATGATACACGGTTTCTTTTAAATATGTCTTTTCCGCATAATTACCATCTAAATCATAAATTCCACCTTTACCAATGATTC
Source organism: Eubacterium sp. AM49-13BH (assembly GCA_963650865.1). Lineage (GTDB taxonomy): Bacteria > Bacillota_I > Bacilli_A > Erysipelotrichales > Erysipelotrichaceae > Bulleidia. The sequence goes on from CAVJMM010000029.1 coordinate 11,352, forward strand.
TATCTGTTGTTACTTTCGCAAAGATAATATCGCTTGGTTCATACTTCATACTTTCACCTATATTAAATACATAGTTCAAGCTCCAAGTATTAGAATCTGTTGTACTTTGTGTAGCAGCTCCTAGGTAGAATTTCTCTTCATGTGATGTTCCATCATACACATAGAAATCAACACACTTCACTTTTTCAATGTGCTCATTTCCTTCATCGTCCACATAAGTTGATCCATCATTAGAAATATAAGCATTTAAAACAACTTCTGAATCATCAATAACGATTTCATTTGTGCTAACAGTTTCTGTACCAGAAATTTTATTCGCAACAAACGATGAAATATAAGGAACAGATGTGTTATAGGAAGAAATCACCAAATCATTCAACTTAATTTCTTGACAGGTTTCTCCACCTACTTCCATCGTTGCTGAATCAGATTGATTAACCAAAATACTACTGTATTCTGTTTTACCAGAATAATCGATCTTGTATTGAATTCGATATCCAGCAATCGTTTGAATTGGTCCAACAGTCACATCACCATTTTCATCTGTAATACTCGTTTGATTATCATTATATCCTGTTGAAACAACTACACCACTTGCCTTCGTCCATCCAACCTTTGTTTCCACATTACCAATACGTGATTCACTATAACTGACATTCGCACACATTGCATACTTTGTATCATCTGCTTTTTGTAATGTTAGATTGACAACTGTACTATCTCCAGCAATATTACCTTGCAATGCAAATGAATTCTGTGCATATAAATCCGTACTTGTATCTACAGACCACACAGGAACAGAACTACTATCTTTTGTATCGGCATATAACTCATAGTATTTATTTGCGATAAAATTATTTTTATCCGCAATGTTGTAAACAACATATTCACTGTCTTCTGTGATTTTTGGATAATCTAAAACTGTTTTTAACTGAGCATCACCTTTTCCTGATTGATATGTTTTGAACGCATCTATTTCATTCTTCTTTACACGAACAACTAAGCTTGAATTGATTCCAACAAAATTTGGTTTGATTTCTAATTTTGTTTCATTCAGATAACGTTCACCATAACCATTTGTACCAGTATTAAAACTTTGATCTCTTGATGAATTTTGAGATGGCTTAATTGTTATAGAATTCTGTTTATAAACACCTTTATATTCATCATTGATATATTGTTTTAAAAGAACATAATCTCCACGATGGAAATGATAAGTAACTTTACTACCATCTGTTGTAGGCTCAGAAGAACAATTTAAAGCTTCAACATAACCTCTTTTATCACTATTCTCAATTGTAACTTCTAAGTCTTTATATCCTAAGATAGGTTTAATACGGAATGAACCTTCTAGTCCCCCAACGTTCGTTTCTTTGTATGTAATATAATCATCATTTTCATATAACAAATCATTATTTAATTGGATACTATACGAATCTGTATTTTCAGATAAACCATCAACCAATACTTTTTCTTCACCTTTTTCATTAACAATTGCGATACCCTTTAAATAAATTGGATTATAATCCTTGTTCTTTAATTCTACAGTAATCGAATCACCAGAATATAATGTACTAACACCACTTGCATTTGCATTATTTAAATAAGTCGCACTAATATTTCTGAGTTCTGCAATTTGATCAGATGATTTCAATGTACCATCAGAATCAACAAATTCTAAAGGATCAGCTTGTAATAAAGAAACTTGAAATGCTCGTAATATTGGTTTTACAGAATATATCTTTACCGTATTACCAAAACCAAGCCATTTATATGTACCAAAATTATACGAAGACATGTATCGGTGCTTAGAATAAATTGCGGTATTCTTTCTATCCCATCTTTCAGTAGTAGTAATCCACTCAAAGTTTTCAAATGAATCATTTTCATTAAAGCCAACATAGGTACCATTCCATGATGGAGTACTCGCTGATTTTTCCCAATCCACAACAATCCCATCATAGTCATATCGAGGAAGACTATCATGTGCATCACTGGAAGAATTGAATCCATTGACGATTGCTTGGGCAACAAGACTATCATGGCCATTCACATCGTAATATCGTGCATTTCCACCAGTTTCGACATGCAATTCCAAATGCTCGTCAACAAATCTCGAATAAGAATAAGCACTACTATAATCCACATGTATAATGTGAGGGAAATCTGTCGCATCTCCAACTCTTACTTGACCATGATTATCTGTCGAAATCGTATCAACTTTAGAAGGTGCATTATCATTTACAGATGCCAATGAAATTTCATCATCTGAATTCAAACTATTTTCTTCAAATAAATAACTTGCATCATCTTTAGAAATCACTGCTGTTGCGTTACTTGTTCCGATGTCACAATTTACAGGATTATCAATTGTAAGATTGAAAGTAGCTGTATCATCTTCTAAATAATCACTACGAATCGGAATATTGACCGTTCTTTCTGATAAACCATATAAGAAGCTTACCGTCGCATTTACTTTAGAATAATCTTCACCACTTGTTGCACTACCATCACTTGTTGTTAAGTTTACTGTAGCGATATCACTAATAGAGCCTTCACGAACAAGCTTAATTTTTATATATCCTTCTTCTGGATAATATGTTGTTTCACTAAAGCTTACTGTGGAAGGAACACCTTCTTCATCATCTATGATTTTAGCTTGAAAACCACTTAAATCACTAATTGTTGTAGTATCATCAGCCGCAGATAAATTCGCCGTAAAGAAACGATCACCATCACTGATAGAATTATCTTTTAATTGAAATTCAATGTATTTTTCTGTTTCACCTTCCGCAAACTCTAAATCTACATAAACAGAATTCAACTCATCTGATAATTCAGAAACGATCTTTTCATTTGCGACTTGTGACATTAAAACTTCATTTAATTGTTCATCGACTGAAGTATTTCCTGTTTCCATCGCAACTTTATCAGACGATAAACCAGTCGCTTCACTTCTTGCTTTTGCTAGTTCACTTGTTTGTAAAGAAAGATCTGCTTCTTCTGTTTTTTCTGTTTCAGTAACATCATTAACTGTACCAGTGCTTGTTGTATCAATATCAAAAACATTATAAAAACTATCCACAACAGAATCCAATTGTTCATTTTCTTCATCCGTTAAGTTTTCATAGTTTTCTAAAATTTCATCTGTATCCACAGATTCTGTTTCAGCATTCGGATCTGCAGCATTTGGATTTTCACCACTAGCCACCACATCAGAACTATCTGTCACTTCTGCACCATCAGATTGTGAAATTACCTCAGCTACTGAAAGACTTTCCTTTGTGTTTTCAACCTTTTCTTTTGATTGATAAACTGCAATTTTGTAATCTGTGCCATATTTTGCGCTATAGTCTGTAAAAGTAACTCTTACCTTACCAGTGCCTTCACCATTTCCTTTTCTAGCAACTTTCAACAAATATCCATGCGTTGCATTTTCTGGGAATTCCGCATTTTGACTACCAAAGTAAAAAGTCCCATCTTCTAGATAATCTTCAATATTTTGTTCTACTTCCAAATATTCAGGCTCTTCATCCGCATGAACTTGAACAGGAAATACACCTATCATAATTGTTAGAACAACGAAAAAAGTTAAAAATTTTTTCAGCATCTAGTTTCCCCTCTCCATACACTACAACTGCATAAAAGTATTTTATCATAACACTGTTATTAGAAAGTTATCTCAAACGCACAAAACGCAAGCAACATTGCCTGCGTCTTATGCTATATTTCGAGAGAATGAAATATTTTATTTGTTATCAGCGTCAATCGTATTAGCAGCTGTTCTACCGGAAACGAAGATTTCAACGATAGCGTTACCACCAAGTCTATTACCGCCATGGATTCCACCAGTAACTTCACCAGCAGCGTATAAGCCCTTGATTACATTACCATCAGAATCTAATACATGTCTTTCAGTATCTACTGTTAGACCACCCATTGTATGGTGTGTTGAAGGAGCCATAACACGAATACGTAATAATTGTCCTTCTAATGAATAATTACCTGATTCATCTACAGTACCAACTGTTGATGTAGATTGACCCTTAGCTACGCCATCACTTGGTTGTTCACCAGCTAAGATAGACTTATCATAAGCTTCAATTGTCTTATAGATTTCTTCTGGATCAGCCTTCATATCATATTTATCAAGAACTTCTTGAATTTCATCAGCACTAGAAACGTAGTAAACTCTACCTTCTACATCATCATGTGAAATTTCAACAGCCTTGTTACCTTCATACTTGTCATATGGATATGGATATGTAATAGCAGTATCAGCATTTGTAAATTCTAAGAACACACCTTGTGCACCTTCAGCGGATACGCCATTTTTGAATTCACCTAGAGATAGAACGTCACGTTCAGCAGATTCATCAACGAATCTCTTACCAGTTGTTGGATTAATATATACACCATATAGACCATTACCGAATGCAAGATCTCCATTATCCACCCAAGAAATAGGCATCATTTGTGTATATCCTAAACCAGTTGTATCAGCACCAACTTCTTCACCCATTGTGATACCATCACCAACTAGAGAAGATCTGTTTGTTGTTTGTGTTGTCTTTGTGATGTAGGAATCATCCCAATATTCATTTGTTTCCATTACTTTTTCGATGTTAGCTGCATAACCACCTGAAGCAAGAACTACACCCTTCTTAGCAGTAGCTGTAACTTCTGTTCCATCATACATTGTTGCCTTAACACCTGTAACATTACCGTCTTTGTCTGTAATCAAGCTCTTAGCAGTTGTACGAGTCATGATCTTGTTTTCTTTAGCAGTAGAAGCTGTATTTAGAATTGTGTTCTTTGTTGTAGCGAAATATGTTCCCCAGTTACCTGTTTCTTCTGTAGTTCCATCGCCATCGATATCACCACCAAGGTTAACATTTTCTCTATACCATAGAGCACCAATCAATGTAATTGTGATTGCATCGTTGAACTTAGCACCTTGATCTTCTAACCAAGTCTTTAATTCAGTACCATCTGTACAGAATTGCTTAACAAGATCATAGTTACCATATACCCAACTCTTCTTATCATTAGATTGTCTTAATCCACCATAATATGTTTGGAAGATATGTAAATTTACTGTAGAGAACAATGTCAAATCTGTTTCCTTTGCTCCTGCAGCAATCTTCTTATCTGCCCAATCAACATATGCTTTGATTTCTTTCTTTAAAGCTTTTAATGTACTTAAATATTCTTTATGTACACCTGCTTTACTTACTTCATCAATTTCACCTGGAACATATTCTTTATCCTTGAAGTAATCTTCATCAAATTCATCTTCATTCCAGTTCAAAATTGTCTTCAAAGTTGAAAGTTGTCCTTGTGCAGCCTTAACTTTGTCATATGTTTTTCCATCATAATCCCATTTCGCACTTGTAGCGTCTGGATTATCTGCATCCCATACTAAGTAATCTGCAACTGCTTGGAACTGTCCACCAGAAACTAATGTGTTACCACCAATTTCAGCGTTTTCTTCAATCACAAGAACAGAATCACCATTTTGAGCAGCTTGTGCAGCAGCACCCATACCAGCACCACCAGCACCAACAACTACTACATCATATTCTTCATCAATTGGATCTTGTGCTTCATGAACAACTGTATTGCTCTTGAAACCATCTAAATCACTTGCTTTAGCTTGTTCAGCAGCATCAGCTAATGCATCTTTATATGCCTTAGATGTAAAAGTAGCACCAGATACACTATCAACACCAGAACCATTTGCTTCTATAGCATCTTCTTTCAAAATGTCATATGCAACAGTCCCAACATGCGCTGTTTCTTTGCTTTCTTTTACTTCAATATCTTCGATACCATCTTTAGAGAAAGTAACATCCAACTTTACTGTTCCGTTGTAGCCTTCACCTTCTCCTGTGTATGTACCAGCTGTATAAGTTACAGGTACATTTTCATGTGGTGTTGCTGAACCCATACTATCAACATCTACACCAGCACTTTCTAACGCCGCCTTTGTAGCATTGATAATAGCTTCGGATGTTACTGTAGCACCAGAAACTGTATCAACATTAGGTGTTTGTGCCTTAACGATAGCTTCTGGAATTTGTTCCAATGCTGGATCAGCAATTCCCTCTGTTTCTTGTTGATCAGTAACTGTTACGCTTTTGATTTCGTCATCTTCATAAACAACTTCAACAGTTACATCGCCGTTTTTACCTTCAGCAGTACCAGTATAAGTATTGCCTGAGCCTGACTTGCTAGAACAACCAGCAAGCAAACTGAGAGCTAGTGAAGAGGACAATAAACTTGTCCAACTAACTCGTCCTACTTTTTTGTAGTCCATAATTCCCTCCATTAATTGAGATTAACCCTTAAATTAAAAATCTCCTACAACCATTTAAAACCCTGTACCAACTACAGAGTCAACAAAAATGTTAGCGTTTTCACAAATTTGTTTTATAATATTTATAAACTCTGTATATATACAGACTTATAGAATGTGTGAAATAATGCAAGTCAATGAATTATCAAAACTAACCGGAATTAATATAGAAACAATTAGAATGTATCGTAGTCAAGGGTTTCTTCATCCAATAAAATTAAAGAATGGGTATTATGATTACTCTATGCAAGATTATACTTCCTTATTGCATATTAAAAAGTTAAGATCTTTTAATTTTTCATTACAAGAAATCAATCGCTCTGAGCACATTGATAACTTTAATGACTATGCTAAAAATTTTAATGATGCTGAAATTGAATTACAAAAAGAAATTGAACGCATTCAACAGAAAATCGATTTTATCGAATTTGAAAAAAAACATGTTTTGTCTTCTGCAAACACGGCAAATAACACCGTATCTTTAAATCAATCTGTTGATGAAAAGATTGATTTTTATCCTCCATTCAAAGATTCAGATTTCCTAAAAAATTTAGATTCTCAATATTTTTATTACATTACTACACCTATTTTCATTTCCAAGGAAATATTAAATGGTCCAATTGAAGATAAAATCATTGAAACAAAAGTAGGCATAGGAACTTATACTTCTATATACAAAAAATTATTTTCAGTATCCCAAGAAAATTGTGTCATTATCCCAAATGGACTATGTATATCACAAATCATAACCGTAAAAGATCTAACACATATTAACGTCCTTGATATTGCCCCAATGATGAAATATGCAAAGAAAATGAAAAAGAAATTCATATCAGATACGACTGGTTATTTAGTAGGAATTACATATCAAGATTCTCAACCAATTTATGTTATGCGTATTCGTGCATGCGTCGAAGAAAATGATATCATTAGTGATGAAAGAATATTTAAAAAGTAGCATTTCTGCTACTTCTTCATTGCGAGTTGTGTTGTTGAATAATGTTGGATTGGTTTCCATGTTACATCTGTAAACATTGCTTGTATTGTAATAGGAATATAAGTCAACATGTACATAGGAAACATTGGTAAATATTTGATCTTTTCACTTGTCTTTGCAGGTATGTTTTTCCATTCAGAAATAACTGTCACTATCGCAAGTAACATCATACTGATCCACATCATAAGTAATGTACTTGTTAAGAAAGTAATCATTTCTTGTCTTAATACCAATGAAATATAGTATGGCATAAAAGATGCTGCTAATAAGATCCATAATGCCATAGCCACCATTACAACTGTTAATAATGTACAAGGTAAACAAGTCATTAAAATATCATAATAAGCAAGTCTTCTTCCTTTATCAAAAAACATCCCTTTTGTTAAATCGCCAAGATATCTTCCATCAATTTGATAGAAACCTTTTGCCCATCTTAATCTTTGATTCCATGATTGCTTCATTGTAGATGGTTGTTCATCATAAAGAATTGCTGAATCAACATAACCAATTCTCTTATTTTTAATTGTTGAAGAAACAGAAAATTGAATATCTTCTGTCAAGAAATAATAAGGCCATCCTTGGTTTTCTTCCATCAATTTAGAAGAAACTACAAATCCTGTACCAGATATCATGCATTGTGCACCAATCATATCCCTAACATAATTCAAATGTCTTGCTTCATGAAGAAACCATGTAGAATAAGCTGCACTTAACCAGTTTGTTCCAAAGTTCTTAGAATTACGATAGGTTGTTAACGCATCATATTTACCCGTAGCGAACTTCTTATTCACTTCCTTTAAGAAAGATGGATCAATGATATTATCTGCATCAAATACAACAAATGCATCGTAATAATCACTTCCCTTTAAGGAAACAACCTTTGTATAAAGATAATTCAATGCATACCCTTTTCCAACTTCTTCTTTATTAAATCTTTCAAAAACAGTAGCTCCAAATTCTCTCGCAATATCTGCAGTAGAATCTGTGCAATTATCCGCAACAACATAAATATCATAATATTCTTTTGGATAATCCATTTGATGAATACTTGTTAATAATTCACCAATTACTTCTTGTTCATTTCTAGCACTCACAAATATCGCAAAACGATTTCTGATATTTGTATCGTCTAGTTTCTTTACTTTTCTTTTTATCACAGATATCACAATATAAACAATTTGATATGCATACATCACTGTCAATAATGTAATAACAATATTTGTAAATGTCTGAAATAGATCGAGAACACTCATATATTCCTCCAAAATCCTTGTATAATATACGCATATTCACACTTGAATTCAAGCAAATCTATCTGAATCTTTCACAAAACTTTCTTTCTTAAGAAATAATAGAAGCATTTTCTTATGATATAATAGCTCAGCTTATGAAATGGTTCTTACAAGCTTTACCAGATATCTTATTGTTATTGGTAATTTATATAAAAATATTACATCCAAGATGGAAACAACTTTCTTCATCAGATTATATATGGCATTCATTCCTTTATATTTATATCTGTATTGTATTAGGGTGGACAATTATGCCAATCTTGATTCATTTACCATATGCATTTGATGGTGTTTATGATAACTGTAACTTCATTCCTTTTTCTGATTGGATTTATGGTTATGGAAATTATAGAAGAGAAACTTTATATAATCTTTTATTATTTGTACCATTTGGTTTCATTGCACAAATTGCATTAAAAAAGCCATACAAGATTACATTGTTGTATGGCGCTTTATTCTCACTCACAATAGAAGTATCTCAATTATTATTCACTACTAATCGTGTATGTGATATCACAGATCTCATCAATAACACGCTTGGTGCTCTGATAGGAATCTTTATTTATATCTTATTGAAGATCAATTGATTTATTTTTTCTCAAAAGACATGGATTCTCCATCTGTCCCTGGAAAAGATACTTTCATAACTTTCTTTGTGATTTTATATGATACGGATTGATCACCAATCGTAATAATACCATCTCCATATGTACATGCTTTCTCTTCATCATCTGAAACCATTGTACATGTACCATCTTCTTTCAATTCAAAATACGTATCTTCATCTAGTCCACCACTATAAGACTGATAATAATATTTTCCAGCAATTCCATTTGAAGAACATCCTGTTAATAGAATTGTTAAGATTACACTCAATGTTAATTGTTTTTTCATGATGCGATTATACTACCTCCAATAAATTCACGAATAATCGAATTATTTGTGATACACGAATCATCTTGAATTGGAACAAAGAAATCTAAAAATCTTAAGAGTCTTTGTGCTTCCGCATATTGTGATGATTCATAAGTAATTTCTTTCAATAACGGTTCTGCATATTTCTTTAATACTGCCAATTCATAAATACATTGACTATTAAAAAATACATCTGCTTCTCCATTATAAGGAAAAATATTCTTTTCTTCACCTTTTCTAACAGATGACCATGATTCAATTGTTTCTGCTGCACTCACATTTCTTGTACGATGATCGCGTACAAGCCTTCTTAACATTCTTGCATCTGTGTTAGGAATACGATGATAACGATCTATTGTTAATTGGGTTAAAGGACTAATATAGATTTTAAATTTTTCATCATCTTTGATGCCTTTTGTTAATTCCGGATTTAATCCATGAATTCCTTCAATCACAATAATCTGATCATCCTTTAAAGTTGTCACTCTTTTCCCAAACTCTTTTTCTCCCTTAATAAAATTATATTCTGGAAGATCCACTGTAACATGTGATAACAAATGATTCATTTGTTGCGTGAATAGTTCTACATCTACAGCTGATAAAGATTCAAAATCTTTTGTTCCATCTGCTTGCAAAGGAAGATCTTTACGATTGATAAAATAATCATCTGTTCCTAGATACAATGGTTTAACACCAATGACCCTTAATTGAATACACAAGCGTTTCGCAAAAGATGTTTTCCCAGAAGAAGAAGGGCCTGCAATCAATACGATTCTTTTTTTCTTTTCTTGAATCATTCTTGCGATATCCGCAATCTTCTTTTCATGCAAAGCTTCACTCAATAAAATCATCTCTTTATAATCATGATTCAAAACTTTTTGATTCAATGTACTCACTTCATTTACACCCATTAAGTTTTCCCAACTCTTTTCTTCTGAAAAAGCTTCATACAATAAGTTCTGTTCCATAAACAATGGAACATGTAATGGATCAGATCCTTGTGGGAATTGAAGAATGATACCTCTACGATATTCATGTAAATCAAACAATTTTAGATATTTCGTACTTGGTAATAAATATTGATAAAAAAGATGTTGTGTATCATCTAATGTTGCGATAGCCACTTCTTGAATATCATATGCACTTTTCACAATATCACTTTCATAAGGAAAACATGTATTTTTAGAAAACATATGCAAGATTTCATCTCTACTTTTCTTCACTTGTAAAATTGGTAAATCAGCTTCAACCAACTTCACCATTCTTTTTTTTACTTTTTCAATTAAATCACTTTTAGAAAGTTTTGTATGATGGATCGTAGTAAATACACCTTTTGAAATCGAATTTGCCATATGAACTGTTGTATCATCTCCAGAAACATCTTTCACTGCTTTTAAATACAATAACGTCACTGACATTTGATAACTCATCTTTGCGTATGGATTCCGAAGATCAAAAAGTTCAATTTTCGCATCATCATAGATTTTATAATTCAATCTTTCATAGCGATTATTGATTTTACATGCATAAATTGGATACGCAAAAGAAAGGTGCTTCATGACCTCTTCGCAAGTCACACCTTTCTTATATTTTTTTTGAATTGTTTGTCCATTTGGACACTGAATGAATAATTCCATAAAAACACCTACTTAAAGGCAACCGTATTTTTACGTACATGTTTTTGTTGTGTTTCTTTTTGCCCTTCTGGTAATAATCTCATCATCGCAAGTTGGCTATTCAATGGAGCCTCTCCAATTTGTTTCTTGCAGTAACGGCCATTCTCACTCATATATCTTGCCTTTGTATTATCTTTCAATGCAAGTTCAAGATACTGATGTATTTTTTCTTTGTTTAGATCATCTAAGATTGGACAAGCAACTTCCACTCTTCTTTCTGTATTTCTTGTCATGAAATCTGCAGAGGAAATATACATTTTTTCTGAAGAACCTTTTCCAAAAATATAGATTCTAGAATGTTCTAAATACCTACCTACAATAGAAGTAATATGAATATTTTCCGTTTTTCCTTCAATACCTGGAATGATACAAGAGATACCTCTCACAATTAAATTAACATGTACGCCTGCACAAGATGCCTGATGTAATTTTACTATGATTTCTTCATCAGTGATAGAGTTTAATTTACAAGTTATCACACCTTCACTACCTTTTTGAATTTCTTGATCCATTAAATCCAATAAAGTACTCTTTAAAGAAATCGGTGCAACAAGTAAAGTGTTATATTTTCCATCTAACTTTCCAATTGCCATATTAGAGAAAAATGAAATAACATCTTTAATGATTGGTTGACGTGCAGTCATATAAGCTAGATCCGTATAAGATTTCGCAGTATTTTCATTGAAGTTTCCTGTTGCGATGAGTGCGACTGATTGTGGTTTAGAAGCAATTACTTTTGTAATCAAGCACACTTTTGAATGTACTTTATATTTTTCAAAACCATAAATCACATTACAACCTGCATCCTCTAACTTTTCAGAATAATCAATGTTATTTTGTTCATCAAAACGCGCTTTTAATTCAATCAAAACATCTACTTCTTTTCCATTTTCTGCAGCTTGGCACAAATAATCTACTAATCGTGCACGTGAAGCCAAACGATAAATTGTGATTTTAATGGAAACTGTTTTTGGATCATTTGCGGCTTCTTTAACAAGTTGTAGAAAGGGTTCCATGGATTCATATGGATAATGCAATAAAACATCTTTCTTTTGAATTTGGTTAAAGATGGATTGTTTATAGTTTAATTCAGCTGATAGTTTTGGTGTGTATGGTGGATACGTATGCTTTTCTTTTACAGCATCATCCAATAGATTTTCTAAACCAAAAACATATTTCATATTCATTGGTGCTTCACATACAAACAATTCTCTTCTCGTGATTTTTAGATTATTTAATAAATATTGGCGGAAAGTATTCGACAATTTCTTAGACACTGTTAACATCGTAACATTCATCTTTCTTCTTTCTTTTAAAACTTTTTCCATCTTTTTACGATAATCTAAAATATCTTCAAAAGCTTCATCATCCGCATCAACATATGCACTTCTTGCGACTGTCAATTTCAAGATTTCATTTACTGTACAATCCGAAAAGATTGAAGCTATTTGAGAAACCAAAAGATCTTCTGTATGCACATAACGAAACTTTTTCTTATGCGGTAAAACAATAATTTGTGGTAATGATTGTGGAACCGCAACAAAACAATAGCTTGTTTTACCTTTCTTTTTCATACTTGCCGCAATATACGTAATATGATTCTGTAGATTTGGGAATGGATGATGCGTATCTACAATCTGTGGATTAATCAAAGGAGCTACTTTTGATTTATAATATTTCTTCAAAAATTTCATTTCATCTTTTGTACAATCATTGATAGAAACATCTTCAATACCTGCCTTTGTTAATTTCCTTGTAACATCCGCATAAATACGATCCCTTTTCTTACAACCTCTTTTTGCGGATGGATAGATTGCATCCATTTGCTCTGCTGGTGTCAATCCTGATTTATTATCTACTTTTGTGATTTTAGCACTCTTCAAATCCCACAAAGAACCTACACGTACACGAAAGAATTCTTCTAGATTTGAAGAATAAAAGTAAACGGATTTTAATCTTTCAAGCAAGGGAACCGATTCATCTTTCACTTCATTTAAAACACGATCATTAAAACGCAACCATGACAATTCTCTATTACATGTATAACCTTCTTTATAAATATTCTTTTGCATTTCATTCACCCCTCATATGCACATGCATATATCAATACACCATCTTTGTTAACTTCTTGTAAAAAGCCTGTGTTTTCTAATACTTTTCTAGAAGCAATATTTCTTTCATCCACTTTTGCGTATATTTTTTTTATATTTTTCTTTTGTAATTCATCTAATAATAATTGTAATCCTTTTGTCATGTAACCTTGATGCATCTCTTGTTTTTTGATACGATAACCAACTTCATAAATTCCTTCTTCTTTTTCATAAAGTTGTATAATTCCAATCAATTGATTTGTATAAATTCCATACGTAATATTTTGCGTTAATTGTGAATATAAAAATTGTACTTGTTGGCTCGTCAAAGGATAAGTATATAAATCACGCAAATATGGAATATCCTCTTGTTTTAAAATATGAATCGATATATCTTTAATACATTGTACTGGCATTGTTCTTAGATGCCTATATTATACCGCTTGGAGAAGAAATTGATGAAAAGAATTATTACAATGCAAGATATTTCATGTATCGGAAAATGTTCATTAACTGTGGCTTTGCCAATTCTTTCTGCTATGGGAATTGAAACTGCAATTTTACCTACCGCAATATTATCAACACATACAATGTTTAAAGGATTTACTTTCCATGATCTTACAAACGAAATACAGCCTATCTTAGATCATTGGAAAAAAGAACAATTTCATTTTGACGCTATATATACAGGATATCTAGGATCTTTTGAACAATTGAATATCGCTAAAAATATGATTGCGCAAAAAGATAAAAATTCTATCGTCCTCATCGATCCATGTATGGCAGACTCAGGAAAACTATATACAGGTTTCACAAATGAATTTGTACAAGGTATGAAAGAATACTGTTCCAACGCAAACATCATTTGTCCAAATATCACAGAAGCTTGTCTATTACTAGGTCATCCATATCATGAAAACTATACAGAACAAGAAATCCAGCAAATGTTAAAAGAATTATGTATGTTAGGAAGTGATATCGCAATCCTCACGGGTATCTCTTTTGACAAAGAAACGATTGGTGCATATGCATATGATGCTTCCCAAAACGCATACCATTTCTACAAAACAAAAAAAGAACCCGTATCTTTTCATGGAACAGGAGATATCTGGGCATCTACTCTAACGGGTGCTTTAGTCAATGGTAAGACAATTGAAACTGCAATCATGATTGCATGTGAATATGTAAGAGAGTCCATCCATTTAACACTCCAAGAAGAAAATCACAACATCTATGGAACAAACTTCGAACAAGCAATTCCTTATCTCATTCAATTATTAGGAGAAAGAAAATGACAGAATCAGAAAAAATGAAATTACAACAATGGTATGATGCAAACTTTGATGAAGAGCTCGTAAACCAAAGATTACTTGCTGAAGATTTGTGTTTTGATCTAAATAATACTAGACCAAAAGATATGGAAAAACGAAATGCAATATTACAGAAACTATTACCTCAGATGGAGGAAAACTGTACTGTTTTGTCTCCATTTATAACAGATTATGGATGTTATTCTAAAATAGGGCATGATTCCTATATCAATCACAATGCATATCTCATGGATGGTGGTTCAATTACAATTGGACATCATTGTTTTATTGGACCAAATTGTGGAATGTACACTGCCGTACATCCAACACTTTTTGAAGAAAGAAATCAAGGATTAGAACGCGCACTTCCAATTGTTATTGGTGATAATTGTTGGATTGGTGCCAATGTAACGATTCTACCTGGAGTAACGATTGGTTCAAATACAGTCATCGGTGCAGGAAGCGTTGTAACAAAAGATATTCCTAGTGATGTTATCGCTGCAGGTAATCCATGTAAAGTATTCAGATCAATCACTGAAAAAGATTCTATTAAAAAAATTTAATTCATTTTAAGGATTTCCGTAAAAATTTGTGAATAGAGTAATGGAGGTGCTTATAATGAAAGACAACTATTTTCCATTCACAAATGATTACGTATTCAACAAAGTTTTATC